>JANJTG010000040.1 GCA_024711265.1 Bdellovibrio sp.
GATTGATGGCAAAAAAACCAACTACCTCACCCCCAAGCTGGTGGCTCTCCCCAAAGGCGCTGAAGTCAAAATCACCGTGAAGCTGATCGGACATAAAGATCACACCGCCTTCGTAAGAAGTTCACATAATCTCACGTATTATCATTGCAACCTCGAACGCATTCCTCTTAGACTGATTCACAATGAAGTCTACAAATCTGCCGCTCTTTAAGAAAACCAAACGCCTTGTTCTTCGCCCTTTGGAAATGACAGACTACGAAAACTGGGCGCAAGCTTACTCTTGCCTGAAGCCCGCTCAAAACGAGTGGGATGAAACCAACTGGGTCGACAGCGAACTGACGAAAAAGAAATTCAAAGAACTTCTTAAACTGCAAAACAAACAGAGCCAGCAAGATCACAATTATGATTTCGGTATCTTTCGCAAGGACGACGGTGTTTTAGTAGGAACCGTGCGACTGATGGATGTCTCTCGCGGGATTTTTCAAAACGCCTACCTGGGATATCGCATCTTCAATATTTATTGGGGGCAAGGTTACGCCCAAGAAGCCTGCAAAGCCGCGATGTCGATCGCATTTAAGGACCTCAAACTTCACCGCATCGAAGCCGGCATCTCCCCTGCCAACAAAAGATCTATAAAAACCGCCAAAGCCATCGGCCTCAGAAAAGAGAGCTTGAGCAAACGCCGTTTATTCGTAAATAAAAAATGGGTCGACGTCCTGCTTTATGCACTCACCAAAGAAGAGATTAAATAGCCCTCTTGATACTTAATGATGCCCCGTAGACCTAAAAAAGAAACAGGCACTTCCGGGAAATCCTTGGGAAATTTGTGACCATAACGCGCTGTAGACCCAAAAAAGAAGCAGGCACCTTTTTTAGGGGCTGCGCATGAAGGTTTTCCAGAGGGAGCCTTCGCGGTGGAAAACGTAGCGGTGATGCAGGCGACCTGTGAGGCCGAACCAGAATTCGATTTCTTGTGGGATCACTCTCCAGCCACCCCAGTGTGGAGGGCGTGGAACTGATTGTCCGTCGAATTGCTTTTCGTACTCTTGCACGCGACGAGAAAGCCAATCGATATCAGGGATCACTTCGCTTTGATGAGAAGCCCAGGCTCCGATCTGACTTAGACGCGGACGCGTAGCAAAGTAGGCATCGCTTTCAGCGGCGCTGATCTTTTCAGCTTTTCCTGTGATACGCACTTGTTGCCAAATGGCGGGCCAATAAAAATTCAAACAGACATTTGAATTGTATTCGATACTTTGTCCCTTATGACTGTTGTAATTGCCATAAAAAACAAAGCCCCCCTGCGAGACCTCTTTCAGGTAACAAACACGCACGGAGGGCACACCCCTTTCGTCCACAGTGGCCACCGACATTGCGTTGGCCTCTGGGATTTGCTTTTCTGCCGCTTCTTTCAAGAGGCGATCAAATTGCTCAAAAGGGTCTTTGTTAAAGTCGATCATTACTTCTTCTTTTTGTCTTGCTTCACGATATCCATCAACTCAACTTCGAAAACAAGAACTGAGTTTGGTGGAATACCAGGACGACCAGAAGGACCGTATGCCAATTCAGGTGGAATGAAAAGTTTTGCTTTGCCGCCCACTTTCATCAACTGAAGAGCTTCTGTCCAACCAGGGATAACGCCGCCCACTGGGAATTCAGCAGGTTGACCTCTGTCATATGAAGAGTCGAACTGTTCGCCGTTAGTCAAAGTTCCTTTGTAGTGAACTTTTACAACGTCTTCCTTGTGAGGAGTCGCGCCAGTGCCTTCTTTTTCAACGATGTACTGAAGACCAGAAGCAGTTGTTTTAACTCCGGCTGCAGATTTATTTTTTTCCAAGAATTCTTTGCCTGCTTTTGCATTTGAATCAGCGGCTTCTTGTTGTTTTTTCATCGCCATTTCTTGAAGTTTCATCATCGCAGCTTGCATGTCTTCTTTAGACATTTCGTTCTTACCCGCAGCTGCATCTTTCAACGCCATTGCCAAAGCATCAGCATCGAAATCGATGTTTTGTTGCTTCAAATTGCCACCGATTTGTTGACCGATCGCATAGCTCGCTTTTTTCATATCAGTATCGAGCTTCACTTTCTTTTGGCATGCTGTTGTGAAGGCCATCGCCGCAACAACAAGACCACCAAGAACTAACTTATTCATGCTGTCTCCTCTAAATGAGTTTGTTTAATATACGAACGACATATCTTGCGACGATTTGTTGGATTTTCAAATAGATAACGCAGAGGGAAAATAGACTTCTTTCTAACAAGGCGACCCAAAGGCCTTATCTGGACACGGTCTCCTGAAGATACTCCAAAGCCTGCTTCTTAGTGCCCTTAAAGCAAATACTCACCTGGCGGCGCTCCAAAGAACCCAGATAAAGGGGGTCATAATAATAGTTCAAAAGCTTTTCGATCCACACCTTGTTGCTGATGACTTCATTGCTATTCAGAAAATCTCGCTCTGAACTTTCTAGATCCGCCATGATCTCTTGAGTCCTCAAGCCGCCTAGCTTTCTATGGATCGACATTAAAGATTTTTTATATTTCTCAAAGACCTGCAGCGCCTGACGGCGCAGAATCTGAAGCTCGTCGGCACAACGGGCCGTCTGTGAATTTGCCATCCCCAACGCCGTGTCTTCGATATAGTCCTTAAAGATATTCTCGACCCGAACCTCCAACGGCTCGGTAATCCAAAGAACCTCGGAAGCCCGAAGTCGTTCAAAAAAAACCAAAGGCTGAGTCACGCGACCGATCAGTCGACTTTCATCTTCAACCATCGGCCGAAGTTGCTTCGCGTTTTTGTCCTCAATTTTTAAGAGAGTCACCGCTAAACGATTTTCAAAGTCGATCTGCGATGGCTGAGCGACATCTAAAGAACCAAAGGCCGAACCTCGATGGCGCGCCAACCCCTCAAGGTCGATGGTGGGATAAAAGACCGCCGCTTCTTTCAGCAATTCCGTCTTGCCACTTCCCGTGGGACCTGAAACCACTAAAAGAGACCTCTTCTTTGCAAAGGACTCAATCTCACTCATCAAGAACTGTCGACTGGCTTTGTAGCCCCCCACAATCAGCGGCCGTTCAACCCCGCTGTCCTTCAACCATTGTTGGGTGATTTGTGAGCGCTTCCCTCCGCGAAAACAGTAAAGCACGGTTTCGGGATGTTCGGCGATGAAGTTTTGCCATCTCTGAACCCGCTCCTCTTTGATAGCCCCTGAGATCAACTGATAACCCAAGCGCACCGCCGCCTCTTGCCCGGACTGCTTGTAGGTTGTCCCGATCAAGGCCCGCTCTTCATCATTTAAAATCGGAAAATTCACAGCCCCTGGCAGACTGCCTTGAGTAAACTCAACCGGCGCTCGCACATCGATCAACGGCGTGTCCTGAAGAAACAGATTTTTTAGTTCAGTTACTGGAATATTGGCCTTACTCAAAAATCACCGCTTTGTCTTGAAGAGGTAAAACCTCTCCAATGATCTCAGCAGATTTGAACTTGGCGCGCAAGGCCTGAACCATATCCTGGCTCACGTTGGAAGAGACAGAAAGAAGCAAGCCCCCACTGGTTTGGGGATCATGAATAAGAAGCTTATGAAGAGCATCCAGCTTGGCCACATCCACATCGTGCTCGGTGTACTGAGCGTTGGTGCGATGGGCTTTCGTCAGATAGGACTTTTCCAAACAAGAAAAGGCCTTAGAAAAACGAGGCAACTTTTCGGAGTGAACTTTAAGACTCACTCCACTGGCTTTTGCCAATTGCATCGAGTGACCCGAAAAACCAAAACCCGTGATATCCGTGGCGGCATGAACCTGAGCCTTCAAGGCCGGGGTCATGTAATCAACGGCATTATTCACGGTGGCCATGCTGAGCAAAGCCTCCATGATGTCCTCTTCTTGGGCTTCCTGTCTTTTTAAGGCGGCCGTCATAGTCCCCGTACCCAACGCCTTAGTCAGGATCAAATGATCCCCCACCTTAGCGCCCGCATTGGACCACACCTGCTGAGGGTGCACAAAGCCCGTCACGGAAAGACCGAACTTCAAAGTATCGTCATCAATGGAATGCCCGCCAACGAAATTGGCATCTGCTTCAGCAACCTTATCGCAGGCCCCTTGCATGACGTCCACAATGACTGATTCTGGCATCGTCGCCAACGGGAAAGCTAAAATCCCCAAAGCCGTCTTGGGTTTTCCTCCCATCGCATAGACATCACTCAGCGCATTGGCCGCAGCAATTTCACCGAAAAGTTTCGGCGTATCCACAATGGGGGTAAAAAAATCGAGGGTTTGAACGAGGGCGATTTCCTCGCTCACTTTGTAAATCGCGGCATCATCAAAAAGTCCCCCGTCCACCATCAAGGCGGGATGGGCCGCCGGAAACTTCACTTGCTGTAAAATTCGGCGCAATTCTGAGGCCGCCACTTTAGCAGCGCAGCCTCCTTTTTGAACAGTCTGAGTCAGAGCGATTTTTTCAGAACTCATGATTGTCTATGAGTGTCTTTTTCTTCTTGAGTCTGAGCCTGATTCAGAGGCTTTTCCGTATTTTGAGAAATCTGTTTATTGGTCTCACGCTCTGGCGTGGGGTCTTCGTTCAAAGCTTTTTTAAAGCCGCGGATAGACTCCCCCAACGAACGTCCCAAATTGGGAAGCTTGCTAGGTCCAAATAGAAGTAATGCGATACCGCCAATCAAAAGTAATTCAGTCCAGCCAAGATTCATAAAATCTCCTCGTTACAAGCCCAAGACCCTACTATAAGCCCTATTGCATGGCAATAGAAGGCCAGGCATTATATTAGAAAGGAGGGACAATGCTGAGTCTCATCATGACACTCTTCCTAATGGGTGATGCACAGGCCCAAACAAGTAAAATCAACACCAACCTCTATGAACAAGAGGCGGAACCCGAAAAAGAGTCCAATAAAAGCTTCACCGCGAAAGTGAAAGTCGTTCGTGAGGAAAGTGACGGCGTGGAAGTCTTTTTTGAAGGGGATAAGCAAAAAGGGGCCTACTCTTTAAATCGCTCTGTGGAGCACTATGGCAAACTTCTAAAAATCCTTGAAGACAGCAAAAAGCCCAAAGGCCCCGTAGTCAGCGTGACGGCTGATGGGGAAAAACGCATCAAGAAAGTCGAAAAAGCCGCTGCTCCCGGCGGGGCAGACCCCGGAAAATCATGGGGATTGGGCGAAGTTCCCGAGTGATTTCCTGATGGATTCTCTTGCGCAAGGGCTAAGGAAGTGAGATTTTCTGGCCCTACATGGAAACTTCGCGCGCTCGCTGGCTGAATCAATCTTGGCTATACCTTAAACGCATCCTGATCGTGAATGCGGTTTTTCTTTTTATCGGCTTTCTGTGGAGAGCCGCTTTTCTTCTGACATACGGAAAAACTCAAGAACTGACGCAAGTTCAAAATGATGTCTATAAAGCTTTTTTCCTAGGTGCTCGGTTTGACGGCACCGTTTTATTTTACATCAACTCCATTCCGTTTTTGATTTTGTTGTTTTTAAGTCCACTCACCGTTTCAAAACTTCTCGAGCCTTTTCTGAATAAGGTTTTTTCCCGTTTCACACGTTTCCTCATCCCCTACTACACGGTCATGCTTTTGATCGTGACGTTCATTTCGGCAGTGGATTTTGGTTTTTACAGCTTCTATCAAGATCGCATCAATGTCCTGATTTTTGGATTCTTCACGGATGATACAGTCGCCCTGATTAAAACTATCTGGAGAAATTATCCCATTATTTGGATCTTCCTGGGGCTGGGGGCTTTCACTTACAGCCTATGGAAGGGATTAAAAATCAATTTCACCCAAGGGCGCGAGTGGCTGCCTTTGCGGGCGCAAAAAGTTTCTTATCCCGTTTTTATCCTGTTCTTCTTTGTTTTGTTTGTTTTAAACGGCATTGGCGCCCGAGGTTCTTTGGCCCTTTTCCCTTTAAGTGAAATGGATACGGGAATTTCTAAGAGCATCTTCGTCAACCATCTTTGTTTCAACGGAACCCGCGCCTTCGCCCGAGCTATTGAACTTAAGTCGCTGCAAACATCCAAATGGGATAGCAACCTTCGTCACTACGGCTATGGCGAAAACTATCGCCAGGCTTTTGCTGACTACTATCAAATTCCCATAGAAAAAGTTCCTGAGGACCCTCTTGAACTGCTTCGTCACCGAACTCCCAAGAATGAATGGGCCGAAAAAACACGCCCCCATGTCATCCTTTTGACAATGGAATCCTTAGGAGCTTATTGGTTTCGCTATCAGCACGAAAATTTCGATCTTCTGGGTGATTTCAAAAAACACCTTCAAGAAGACACTTTCTTGACACATTTTCTTTCCAGCACCAACGCCACTATCGGCAGCCTTAGTTGCCTGATGATTGGCGCCCCACAAAGACCAATCAGCGAGTTTTTAACGGAAAGCGACTATCTGCAAGTTCCCTTCCGCTCAAGCCCCGCACGCACCTTCAAAAAGGCCGGCTATAAAGCTCGCTTTTTATACGGAGGAAATCCCGGCTGGAGAGAAGTGAACAAGTTCGCCCTCATGCAGGACTTCGATACTGTCGAAGGCGAAAGCGAAATGAGTGAAGGCCTGGGGGGACTTAAGGAAAAACATGACTGGGGTGTTTACGACGAAGATCTATTTGAATATCTTTTTAAAACTTTGTCCGAATCCAAAGAACCCCAATTTGTCTTGGCGATGACTACGGCCAACCATCCCCCGTATCAACTCCCCTCCACCTACAAACTTCCGACCTTGCAGGTGCCCGAAGAGCTGAAAGGACGTTTGATTGTTGATGCGGAGCTGGCACAAAAACGTTTTGCAACTTATCGCTACTCCACCGACAAACTGGCCGAGTTTTTGACCAAAGTGAAAAACTCTTCGCTGAAAGACAAAGTGATTATCGCCGTCACTGGGGATCATACTTTCTGGATCGTCAACTTTACCGAACAAGAGCTTCTGCAAAAAGGTTCTGTGCCATTTTACATCTATTTACCGTCAGCCATCCGTCATAAAATGGACACAGAAAGTTTTGGTTCTCAAGCCGATATTGCGCCCACTCTGTATAACAAAGCCCTCTCAAATCAAGAGTACTACTCTTTGGGGCGTGATCTGTTTTCACCTTCCGGGGATTTTGCTGTGAATGCCTCTAATTTTATTGTCGATCGCAGCGGCGGTGTTTTGGCCGCAGGCTCAGCCGCTGAGGACACCGCCCTGAACTGGGAAGGGACCTATGACCGTCTTATTCCCGGTGAAAGTACGGATCACAAAAAATCTTTGTCCGTAAAATATAAATCCTTGATGGGAGTCTTGGATTACTATTTTATGAAAGAGAAAAAAGACAAGAAAGGATCTTTGCAACATGCGGATTCTGGTCGTTGAAGATCAAGTCAAAATGGCGAACTTTCTTAAGCAAGGTCTTAATGAGGTCGGTTATGCCGTGGATATTGCCGAGTGTGGTGCGACGGCAGAGTCCTACATGGCTCAAGGGGATTATGATCTTGTGATTCTGGACGTGATGCTGCCGGATAAAAGCGGTATCGATACAGCTCGACACATTCGTCGCGACGGCTACGAGGGTCCGATCCTGATGCTCACGGCTCTTTCAACAACAAAGGATAAAGTTCACGGTCTTGACGCCGGAGCTGACGATTATTTGACGAAGCCCTACTCCTTCGATGAGCTGCAGGCCCGGGTTCGCGCCTTGCTTCGCCGAAAAACCCCGACCACCAACGGGACAAACTCAAATATTCTCAAATATGCCGATTTGGAGCTGGATCTGATTCAACGAAAAGCCCGTCGGGCCGGACAAGATATTTCATTAACGACCAAAGAGTTCGCTCTGCTAGAATACTTCATGAGAAACCCAGAAAGACCTCTGGGGCGCGTCTCGATCGCTGAGCATGTGTGGGATATTCATTTTGACTCTGAAAGTAACGTCATTGATGTCTATATCAATTTGCTTCGCAAAAAAATTGACGCCCCTTTCGCCAAAAGGCTGCTCCACACTGTGGTAGGCACAGGTTATGTTCTTAAAGAAAATCTATAACTTCTTTTCAAGCTTCAGCATTCGACTTCGTCTGTCGCTGATCTTTGTTTTGATTTTCGGGGCCACCACCATCTTCTTTAATATGTTCCTTTATAAGATGATGATTGATACTCTTCAGCAGGACTTTGACGACGCCCTCTTTAACTATTCCGTCGATGTCTCTGAAGGAATCGAAATCGGCGTCAAAGGCGATCTGAGTTTTCCTCCTTTACGCTTAGATCACGGAAAAATTTTGCCATTTCCTCTTGGAACCGCGCTGATCCAAGTTCGTCATAGTTCGGGCGCCGTATTGGCCCGCGTGGGAAACTTTGGAGAATTCAATCCGCCTTATAAAAAAGACTTTGAACGCATCTGGGCTGGCGAAGAAGCTACGTATCGAACTATTGAGCACATTCGCAATATTCCCTCAGCGGAAGCCGATTCGTATCGCCTGATTTCGTTTCCTCTGGATAACGCTGCCAAACCGCAGTTGCTTTTACAAATCGCCGTTCCCATGACCTTGCTGGAAACACAAATCAGCCAGCGTTTGACTTTGTTGCAAATCGGGATTCCCGTGGTTCTGCTGATAGCGACCTTAGGTGGACTCTTCTTGTCGGCGCGGGCTTTGAATCCCGTGAACAACATGATCAATATCGCAAAGAAGATCAAAGCCAGTGAACTTTCTCAGCGCGTTCCGATTCCCAACGCCAACGATGAGATCAAAAAGCTGGCATTGACTCTGAATGAAATGCTCGATCGGATTCAACAGGCATTTCATAGTCAGGAGCGCTTCGTGGCGGATGCGTCTCATCAACTCCTAACACCACTGACCATCATGCGCGGAGAGTTGGAACTTCTGAAGAAATCCGAAAAACGAGACGTTGATCAATTTATTAAAAGCGCTCTTCAGGAAGTGGACAACCTTTCGGGCATTGTGCAAGAGATGCTTCTTTTGTCTCGTGTCGATGCGGGCATCGGAGCCCTGAACATGCAAGAGATCGCTTTGGATGAAATGATCTTTGAGGTCATTGCCCGATGCGAGAAGCTGGCGCAATCCAAAGAGATCAAACTGAAGTTTGATATTAATAATGAAACTTCCGAAGATCGCAAACTGGTCCGTGGGGACAACGATCTTTTACAGAATCTCATTATAAATGTGATTGAGAATGCGATTAAGTATTCCCCCAATAGGGAAGTTGTCTCTGTCACCTTGAACTGGAAACAAGATGTCAGTGAACTGATCGTTGAGGACAACGGCCCGGGAATTCCCGAAGATCAATTGCCATTTATATTTGATAGATTCTCTCGTGGCTCCAATATGGAGACACGAGTCAAAGGCTTTGGTCTGGGGCTAGCCATTGCTCAAAAAATAGCCGTTCTTCATAGCGCCAAGCTAAGTGCTCAGAACCACTCAGGACACGGCGCGCGATTTACCTTTGAAATTAAAAACATTTAATCTGCTTTTAATCAGAGTTTTAACCTCCCCTGCTAGTCTGTGTTCGTTCCATTAACGAAGCTAACAAAGAACCACTAGGAGGTTTATATGAAAATCGCTTCTGTTTTGATGACTCTTGTTTTTGCTGGTGTAGTTGCTCAAGCTAACGAACCTGCTGCAACTGCTACAACAACAGCTCCTGCTGCTCCTGCTACTGCAGAAGTAAAAGCTGAAGTTAAAGCTGAGAAAAAAGCTGCTAAGAAAAAGCACGCTAAAAAAGAAGACAAAAAAGAAGAAGCTGCTGCTGCTCCTGCAGGTCACTAATCCCCGCTTTGCGGGAAGTGATGCTTCACTTTTCTTAAAAGGGAACCGTTCGCGGTTCCCTTTTTTATTGGCACCTTTAGAAAATCCAGAGGCAGAAGATCGCGATCGCGGTAGGAGCTAAGGCGGCTATAAGAAGATTCAAAGGTTTAATGCCTCCTGGGAACTTGTGACTCAAGATCGAATATCCTGCAGCGTTGGGGGCGTTGGCGATGATAGTTAAACCGCCTCCCGCGATGGCTCCCGCAACCAGCGCGTACTTGTTCGAGTCACTCAAACCTTCCACCTGCGACCCCAGATAGGTCAAAGCGGCGTTGTCAGTGATTGCCGTCAGACCCACAGCCCCTTTAAACAAAAGAAGATCACTCATGCCTCCCAGCAAGGGGGCCAACCACCACTTCTGGAAAGCCCCGAACTGTATAATCCCCCCAAGGAACATCGAGACTAACAGGCTTTCTTTCAAACGAAGAGAATCTTGATATCTTTGCGTGACACTGGCCACACCCAAGAAAAGAAGGAAGATGCCAAGAAACGCATTTTGATAATGGCCCGTGACCACGATCCCCGCTAAGAAAACAAGATGAATCCATGTGACAGGTCCAGGGATTTCAGCTTGAGAACCCGCCAATCTTCTTTCAACTTCACTTAGCGGAATACAGTTTTGAGCAAACTCTCGACGGAAGATCAACACCAGGAAAAGGGCGTTGATAAAAACTGCCAACGCACTCTTCCAACCAAAATGGGTTATAATAAACGCAAAATCCCAATTCCACTTCCCGGCCACCATCAAAATGGGGGGCGCGGCAAAAGGAGTTAAAGCTCCGCCGATAGACACATTCACAAAAAGAACCGCAATCAAAGCGTAGATCAACTTGCTCGATTCTTTTTGCAGCATGGAATTCAACATGAAGGCAGTGACCGTCATCGCCGCCGGTTCCGTGATGAAGCTGCCACTTAAAGGCCCCACCAGCAAAACCACAAAAAGATCCGTTAAAATCTGCGGCGTTCGGAAGATCTTTTGAATCGTCGTACTGACAATTAAAATCCCCTGGCGAGCGGCGGCTAGAATCGGACGAGTCGAACAGACCACCATGATCGCAAAAATAAAAAATGGCTCAACGAAATTCAAAGAGTTCTGGTAGGCCACCGCAGCCCCCCACCCTTCAAGCGCAATGTAAATCACCATGAACAGTGAGGCCCAAATCGCAAAGACCGCTTCGATCTCGGCTAGTAGATGTAAAACATTGCTCCACAAAGAATCTTTGGGAAAGTGATGGGACCATTGCAAAATTCTTCCCACCATAAAGGTGTGGATGACCGCAAGACCAAAAAATATCGTTCCAAGAAGTTCAATCGTTGTGTACGTCATAAGAATATCCTAACAAAACAGTTTTTTCATCTTCAAGAGAGATTCAATTTCATGACGAAACTCCAGCGCTCTGAGCCAACGTTCCGGAATCGCGGAACTTCCGTAATACGCTCCACACAAAGCTCCCGCGACGGCACCACAGGAATCTGAATCATCTCCGCGATTGACAACCGCGACCAAGGAATCCGGTAAGTTATCATAACTCAGAAAGGCCCAAAGACCCGCACACAAAGTGTCAAAACAAAATCCCGAAGTCGGGAGCGTCTCCCAAGAAAAGGTCGGAACGTCTTGCACTCTTTGCAAAAGCAGACGAGATTGTTTTTGCGCCTCCCGCAATGCGACCTGGTAAATCTCAGACTTTGAGATCCCTTGCAAAGCCGCTTTCAGAGCTGCGACCAAAACACGATCAGCCTCCACACAATAAGAATGACCATGAGTCATTTTCGTTTGCGTCTCTAGCACCTCTTGCAAAGACACGATGGATTGTCCCTGATAAACACCCTCTACCTGCTCGTCCAAAAGACTCAAAGGGGCCACGCGCATGATGGAACCATTTCCTTGAAATTTCTCATCGACAAAACCACATTCCCTCAATGGCAGACCCGCTTTAAGATTACGCAAACCCTTGACAGTGGTCGTGCCAATATCCGGCGGCTCACTTGCAAACCAAGCCAACATCTCTTGTTTTAAAATATCAAAAGAAAACTTCTGAGGCGTTTCAATGGAGCGAAGCACACAAAGCATCAGATCCGTGTCGTCGGTCGCTTCCCCAGCCTTCCAATTAAATTTTCCACCGCCGACAATTTCAGTGTGTTGGTTCCACGCCGCAGACGGAGGCAAAAACTCTAAAGGCGCCCCCAGGGAATCCCCCGTATGAAGCCCCCACAACATTCCTAGTACTTTATCTTGAGAATAGATCATGACCTCTGCTTACTGGCAGAGATTCATATTGTCAGCAATAAAACGTCTTTGCTGGTCCAATTCTTGAGACGTATAACTCATTTCATTTTTATCGCAGTGATTATCTCGCACCAAAGAGACGATCGCCTCTTTCTCTGGCGGCGTCAGCCCCAGCGACCAAATCAACTTCACCTTCAGCCATTGCGCCAAATACTGGCAGTAATAGGCTCGATTCAAAGGCATATATTCTTCAGGGGTTCGATCCCCTTTGCGGCTATTCTCATTACCAAAAACCGGCAAAAGATGGAAGTCGTTCCCTAAAAAGTTAGCATAAAGACAACGCTTCAACTTGTCCCACTTGTAAGCGCCGCTGATGTAAGCATTTTTTAATGGAACAAAGTGATCAATCTGAATCTCGCTGGCTTGGGTGTAGTCTCTTCCTGAATAAGGGTCCGCCCACTTCCCTGAGGCGACCGTGCAGCCGCTCCTGTTGAAACTCACGCTGACGGAGGAGTCACGGATAAGAACTTTTGCTCGCGTGTTGTAGCACCTATTGTCCCGACGATCTCGAATCCAAGTTCCAAAGTGTTTTTTGCGACTGTACGGTTCGTTGACGTTTCCGTATTTTTCTTTATGACTGTCAAAATCAAGCAGGGAATAGATTTTAGCACTGAGTTCTTGGAGATTTTCACTGAGATCCCAGAAGTTTTGAGCGGCATCAACGGGGCTTATCGAAACGGAAGATTCACTTGAAAGAGAAGACTGTTCTTTGACGGTATAATAGCTATCAAACTGCGCATTTCCCGATGATTCTTGAGCTTGTGCCCGAATCGTCGGCACAAAAAAAACCAGCAGCAACAGCATCATAAGAAACGAGGTCTTCATGAAGTCTCCAATCCATTAGAGATTTGTTGTCTCCTCATTAGATTCGGCCTTACCACACTTTGGCAACGAGTAATTTGTTAGACTTCCGTTAGGGATTTAAATAAAACAGAGATTATGTTACGTGCTGGTCGCTTTCGTCATCGCCTTTTGGATGATGACTTCCTTAAAAATCAAAGCCTTTTGGCATATCAATGTCTGCAAAGTTATATCGAGCTCTGGCGACAAGGTATACTCAATGACGTGGAAATGGCGACCGCTTATATTTTCGTGTTTTCATTTCTTCGCCGTCCCAAGGATTTCTTAGGGGGCCCGCACAACCAAGAGTTTTCAACGTCTGTTAAGGGTCACAACTCGACCTCCTCCACAAAGATTGTGGAAGTCCTGCGCAAAAGCCTTCCGCCCCCCTTACAACAAGCCAAGTCTTTAACAAGGCTCGAAAGCCCTCGCCCCTTTGTGGATCATTTCTGTTCTTTGAGTTGGCGTTCGATTCCCCTGTCGGTGGCGCGCTCTCTGGTTGCCTGGAGCTCGGGACAATATCCTTTGATTCTTCTGACGTCGATTCCAAGCCCCGAAGAGGTTTTAGAAATGCAGGCCCAAGGCCGTCGCTGCCTCAGCATGCTTATTGAAAAAGAGGAAATTGGCACGTTTGTGAATGAAGGCCGAGATGTCTTGGGGTTTATTGTTCATGACCTGATTCATGCCGATCATTTTTTCGCTCACCCCGAAAAGGCGCAGGCCCAAATTCACTTTTGTCAGAAGCTGCGGATCGTAATAACGCTCCCAGAAATTCAAAAGATGCTTCTTCAGGACTCCACCTTCACCGGGGAGTTCCACTACCTTATGTCGGACATGAATTCGGTCCCTCTCCACCTCCTGAAAACCCTCAAAGCGATATTGCTGGGATATTTCAAACGGCGGGACTGCCTCCCTATGTTGTCCTCTTTGTCCGCATCAGCAGAATATGAGTTTAGGTGCCTTTTTGAAGCCGTTTTAGTCCCCTGGAACCTCTCTCGAGAGGCCCTTTTCGCAGCTCATAGGCTTAATACCCCCCTCTACAAAGGTCCCCAGGACGATGAATTGTTGCACCTAGCTCTTTCGTTAAACTTTCATGACGAAAGATTTCTTCTCTGATAGTATATACGTACTATGCCAAGTAAAAAAGAGTCCACCCTCTCGGTCCATAATCTGTCTTCTTGCCAAACCTGCGGTATGCGCAATGAGAGTCTCTTATGCTCTTCTCCTGATGTTTTGCTCATGGTGGAAAAGGCACGAGTGACTTGTCGTTTCAAAGCGGGACAAGTTATTTTTTATTCTGGCAACGACCCCTTGGGAATTTTCACGATTCAAGAAGGTCTTGTGAAATTGGAAGTGATGTCCCCTTCAGGCGCGGCTCACACACTTCGTCTGGTCGGACCGGGCGGTGCTTTGGGCTATCGCTCTCTCTTCGCACAAGAGCCTTATCACGCTTCTGCTGTGGCCGTTGAAGACTGCGAGCTTTGTTTTATTCCTAAAGCCGACATCATGAACATCTTCAAAAGTTATCCTCACTTGGCAATGAAACTTCTGTCGCACATCTCAAAAGATTTGCGCATGGCTGAAGAAAAGTGGATGGATCAGATGGACAAGGGAGCTTCCGAACGTATTGCGGAAGCATTGCTTTTCCTTCAAGAGCACTTTGCTCACCAGAACTGGACACGTCGTGAAATCGCTCAGTGGGCGGGAACCACTCCCGAGACTGTCATTCGCACTCTTTCTCAGTTTGAAAAAGAAGGTTTGATCGACCAGACCGATGGCCGGAGCATTCGCATTCTTTCGAGAGACCTTCTTCGCGAGCGCACAGAAATCCGCTAAAACATGAGCTTGTTTTTCTTGCGCAACTTTTCGTTGCGCATCTTGCCTTTTGAATCCGACTAAAACTTGCCTTTCGTCCTTTTCCCAATAAAAATTGATCAGAATCAAGAAATTCTGAGCGACATGATTTGGATCATATACTTGATTATTCCTTGTCCACATACTTTGATCATTTGGAGTGATGTATGGAGGTCTTGTCTCAACATAGTTGCGGTTATTGTGGAGTACCCACCACCGGGGCGGCTTATTGCTGTAGCGCTTGTGAAGTTTTAGCTTTGCGAGTGGGCCCCCTGCCGGTTCTCAAAGCGGGTGTAAACCCCTACTCTTATTTTGATCAAAAAGAATTTCGTGATCTTTATCGCCACGATCAAGATGCAGAGTATGATTATCTTTTCTTCGCCGAAGGACTGCACTGTTCTTCCTGTGTCCACCTTCTGGAAAAACTTCCGGAGTTTTATCCCGAGATCCTTTCCGCTCGGGTGAACTTCGCACAATCCACGGTGGCGGTGAAACTTTCCGCCTCCGCCTCCTTGGCACAAGTTGCTCACGTCATCAAAGAACTCGGATACAACCCCACTCTTCTTTCTAAACAAGACAACTTGGCTGAAAGATATAAAATTGAAAATAGAGCTTTCTTAAAACGCATCGCCGTCGCGGGATTTTGCGCCGGCAACACCATGCTTTTTGTGATCCCTGTTTACGCGGGCTTGGCCGGTTCTTGGGCTCAGATTTTCAACTGGTTGAGCTTTTTTCTATTTCTTCCCATACTTTTTTATAGCGCCATTCCTTTTTATCGCGGCGCCTGGAACTCTCTTAAATATAAGGTGATCAATGTCGATCTTCCGATTGTCATTGCCATGCTTTCGGGGTTCTTCCTTTCTTCTTACAACCTGGCTATTGGCAACGAAGCTATTTATTTTGATAGTACGGCCAGCTTCATGTTCTTTATCTTGTCAGCACGCTACATCTTAAAGCGCGTGCAACAGAACTATCTTTCCCCTTCGCGCATTAAGTCCTTCTTCCAGACAGCGAAGTACCGCCGTATTCAAAATGATAACGAGCAAGACATCCCTTGGAGTTCCGTGCAAACCGGCGACACTCTGAAAATCCAACGCAGCCAAACTCTTCCATCTGATTGTGAACTTCTTTCGGCGCACGCGACGGTGGATATGTCTTTGTTTAACGGCGAGTCGATGCCGAAGGTTTTCTCTCAAGGCATGACAATTTTTGCGGGGACTCAAGTTCTAGATCAAGAGATCTTGGTCAAAGTGAAAATTCCCTTTACAGAAAGTAAGCTGGGCCAACTTCTTCGTCAGCTCGACAATAGCGCCTTGGCGAAAAGTAAGTTTATCGCTTTGACGGATCGACTGGCACAAAAGCTGATTATTGTCGTCTTTTCTATCGCCGCCCTTTTCTTCCTGATCTATATGAACATCAATGCCACCGAAGCTTTCAATCGTTCCCTGGCTTTGATCGTGTTGGCTTGCCCTTGTGCTTTGGCCTTCGGGTCCCCTTTGACCTTTGGCCTTGCTCTTAAGAAGGCGCAAAAAGGCGGTATCTTACTGAAAGACGCCACCAGCCTTGAGCGCATGCTGCAGATCAAAAATGTGTTCTTCGATAAAACAGGGACTCTCACTGAAGGCAGCTTGCAGTTCTCTCACTCCGAACCGTCCCTGGTGCCTCAGGATATTCAAAAGATCATCCTCAGCCTGGAAGCCCCATCATATCATCCAATCGCCTTTGCTCTTCGCAAAGCCTGGCCCCACCCTGCGGCTCTCTATGAAGTACAAGACGCGCAAGAGATCCTGGGTCGAGGAGTGCGTGGCACAATTGAAGGAGTTCAATACGAAATCCGCCATCTGGCTGAAAGCACTCACGAGGCCGAGACCGCGATTGAAGTGATTCGAGGTCATGACAGCATCTGTCGTCTCTATTTCATGGACACCCTGCGCCCCGACTCTCCGTCGGCGGTTCGGAAGCTGCAGGAAAAAGGGATCCAATGTTATCTTCTTTCGGGCGACAAGAAATCCCGTGTTTATCAAGTGGCGGACATCTGTGGCATCCCCAGAGAAAACTCCCATGGGGAACTCTTCCCTGAAGATAAAAAAGAAGTCGTCGATCAGTATCGCAATACGTGCATGATTGGGGATGGCGCCAATGACTCACTCAGTTTAAAATCAGCGGACGTGGGCATTGCCGTCAAAGGCAGCGTGGACTTAAGCCTGAATAGTGCGGATGTTTATTTCACCCGCGGAGGCTTGGCGCCCCTCTTTGATCTGATTCAACTTTCGGAACAAACTCGTCGTGTTCTGGTTCGCAACCTGACCATCTCGTTGGTGTACAACACCTTAGGCGGAGGGCTTGCGTTGTTGGGCTTTATCAATCCTATGATGGCCGCTATTCTAATGCCGATCAGTTCCGTCGTGATTATTCTATCGACCTTGTGGGGGTTCCGATGAATATTATTGTAATTATGATTCCAATGGCCCTTTTGCTGGGAATAGGCTTTGTCTCCGCCTTTCTCTGGGCCACCTCGAAAGGACAGTTTGATGATCTGGAGACACCTGCTCATAGAATTCTAAATGATGACAACGAAAGGAAACAATTGTGAAAACAACAGGAAATCTCATCGAGAAGATTTTTTACGATGATGACATCGTCAAAAAGTTTACTCTTGCGACTATGGTTTGGGCAGGTGCGGCCTTCTTATTTGGTCTTATCGCAGCCCTTCAACTGGCGTACTGGCCTCTGAACGCGAACCTTGAATGGATCACGTTTGGTCGTCTTCGCCCGCTGCATACCAATGCGGCAATCTTTGCGTTCGCGGGGAACGCGATCTTTGCGGGGATCTATCACTCCTCTCAAAGACTTTTAAAAACACGCATGTTCTCAGACTTGCTTTCAAAAATGCATTTCTGGGGATGGCAGCTTATCATCGTCGCAGCAGCGATCACACTTCCTTTGGGTTACTCTCACGGGAAAGAGTACGCAGAACTTGAGTGGCCGATTGATATCGCCATCGCGGTTGTGTGGGTGATCTTTGGTCTGAACTTCTTTATGACCATCCGTCAACGTCGTGAAAAACACATGTACGTGGCGATCTGGTTCTATATTGCGACGATCATCACGGTGGCGGTTCTTCACATCGTGAACTCTATCGCGATCCCTGTTTCTTTCTTGCACTCTTATCCAGTGTACGCGGGGATCCAAGATGCCTTGGTTCA
Organism: Bdellovibrio sp.; assembly: GCA_024711265.1. Lineage (GTDB taxonomy): Bacteria > Bdellovibrionota > Bdellovibrionia > Bdellovibrionales > Bdellovibrionaceae > Bdellovibrio. Next base: position 17,988 of record JANJTG010000040.1, read on the forward strand.
ATGGTGGTACGGACATAACGCCGTGGCGTTCTTCCTGACAACACCGTTCCTTGGTTTGATGTACTACTACGTCCCCAAAGCGGCGAATCGTCCGGTGTATTCATACCGTCTTTCGATCGTGCACTTCTGGGCGTTGGTGTTCATCTATATCTGGGCAGGACCTCACCATCTTCTTTACACTTCCATGCCTGAGTGGGCACAAACACTGGGAATGATCTTCTCTGTGATGCTGTGGGCGCCTTCTTGGGGTGGTATGATCAACGGTCTTTTGACTTTGAAAGGTTCTTGGCATCTTTTAAAAACAGAACCTTTGATCAAGTTCTTCGTGGCAGCCATCACGTTCTACGGTATGTCGACTTTCGAAGGACCTCTTCTTTCCATCAAGTCTGTGAACTCTTTGGGTCACTACACAGACTGGATCATCGGACACGTTCACTCTGGAGCGTTGGGATGGAATGGATTCCTAGGTTTCGGTATGATCTACTTCCTTGTCCCTCGCCTTTGGAAAACTCAGCTTTACTCTAAAAAGCTTCTTGAGAACCACTTCTGGTTGGGTCTGACTGGTATCCTTCTTTACTACATCTCCATGGTGGTAGCGGGTATCACTCAAGGTCTTATGTGGCGTGCAATTGACGGACAAGGGAACCTCGTTTACCCAGACTTCGTTGAAACTGTAATTCGTATCGTGCCTCTTTACTGGGTTCGTGCGTTGGGTGGATTGCTGTTCCTCATCGGCTTCATTTTGATGTGTTACAACATCTACAAAACTATTCAGTTGGCTCCGAAAGCTCAAGAAGACAAGGCCGTTGAAGTGGCTCGTTCTGGTTACGATGAAGTGGGCGGCACTGCTCACCGTAAGTTGGAAGGCATGGGCTTCTTGTTCTCTGTTCTTGCGTTCCTGGCGATCGCAGTCGGTTCGATCATCGAGATCTATCCAACTCTTTCTTTGCACAAATATGTCAGACCTGACAGCATCACGGATCCTTACACTCCGCTAGAACTTGCTGGTCGCGATGTGTATGTGAAGGAAGGCTGTTACGTTTGCCATTCTCAACAAATTCGTCCTATCGCTGCAGAAGTTCTTCGCTACGGCAAACCTTCAACTATTGAAGAGTCTATGTACGATCATCCATTCCAATGGGGATCTAAGCGTACGGGACCGGATCTTGCTCGCGTTGGTAAGAAGTATCCAAACCTATGGCACTACAGCCACATGGTGGATCCTCGCGCTGTGACTCCGAAGTCCATCATGCCAAGCTATCCTTGGTTGGCGGAAAAAGATGCGGACTTCTTGTCTCTTCGTAAAAAACTATCAGTCATGAAAATGGTTGGTGTTCCTTACGCAGATGACGTCGTTGCAAACGCCGATATTCATGCTCAAAAACAAGCGCAACAAATCGCTGCAGACCTGGAAGCCAATGGTTCTCCAAAAGGTCTTGAAAAGAAAGAGATCGTCGCTTTGATCGCTTATCTGCAAGCCCTAGGTCAGAAAGGGAAAGCGCAATGAAACAAGAAGGATTGAAGTACTTTACCGACACACATTTGACAGGTATGGGCCTTCTGATTTTCTTCATCTTCTTCGTGGGAGTCCTGTTCTGGGTTTATCGCAAATCCAGCACGGAAATTTATCACAAGATGGAGCAGATACCTTTGCAGGACGGAGAATAAAATGAGCGACAAACAAGAAAAATATCACGAATACGACGGCATCATTGAACACGACAACCCACTTCCTACATGGTGGCTTGCGACGTTCTTCATCACAATCATCTTTGCCTTTATCTATTACATCCACTACGAGATGGGTGGCGGAGGCAAAACTCTGACTGAAGAATTGAATGTGGCAATGCAAGAAATCGACAAAACCAAAGCTTCCGCAACATCGGCGGCGCCGATGGAAACCGAGGAATCCTTGCAAGCCGCTTTTGCTAAAGACGGTGTTGTCGCCTTGGGGGCTGAGCAGTATACTGCGAAGTGTGCTTCTTGCCACGGCCCTGAGTTGGGTGGTCTGATCGGTCCTGATTTAGTGGATAAGTACTGGATCCACGGAAAAGGAACACGAATGGACATCGTCAAGGTGATCCGCGAAGGTGTTGCTGAAAAAGGAATGCCACCGTGGGGACCTGTGATGAAGAAAGAAGAAATTTACGCTGTTGCAGCGTTCATTCTTTCTAAAAAAGGCACTCAGCCTGCTGGTGCAAAAGGCCCTCAAGGGGAACCCATTGAGGACTACTTAACGAAGTAAAGGTAAGTCATGAGTAATCTGGATCCAAGCAAACTCACAAGCGTCGACAAAAATGGGGATCGTATCTATATCATCCCCGCTGAAGTAACCGGATTTTTTCGACGACACAGGACTTGGACCCAGATTTTTCTTCTGATCATCTTCTTGGCCATTCCATGGACAACCATCAATGGCCATCAAACAGTTCTACTCAACATCCCCCAAAGAGAGTTCGCTCTCTTTGGGGCTATGTTCCACGCCCACGATACTCCCCTTCTCTTTTTCATTTTAGGTGCACTGACTTTGGGTCTGGCATTTGTCACCTCTATTTGGGGACGTGTTTGGTGCGGTTGGGCTTGTCCTCAAACCGTTTTTATCGATGCTGTTTTCCGTCGTATTGAACAATGGGTGGAAGGCTCTTACATCAAAAGACGCCAACTCCGTGACGGCCCTCTGACTTCCGAAAAGTTCTTTAAAACAACTTCAAAATGGATTCTTTTCACGCTTGTTTCTTCTTTGATTGCCCACAGCTTCATGGCGTACTTCATCGGCGCTAAAGAGCTTTTGGAGATGGTTCAAAACGCTCCTTCTGAAAATCTCACCTACTTTACTTTGGTGGTTTTCTTTACCGCCATCGTCCTTTTTGACTTTGGCTGGTTCCGCGAACAGTTCTGCGTGATCATGTGCCCTTATGGACGTATTCAATCCGTTCTACTTGATCAAAAATCTTTAGCCGTCGTTTATGACGTTCAACGCGGAGAACCCCGTAAAGGCACCGCTCAGCCGGGAGAAAAAACCGGAGACTGTGTCGCCTGCAACCGCTGCGTGCAAGTGTGCCCGACTGGAATTGATATTCGCAATGGTCTGCAAATGGAGTGCATCGCTTGTACTTCATGTATTGATGCCTGCGATGAAATCATGACGAAAGTAAAAAAGCCTACAGGCCTTATTCGTTATGACACCTTGGATGGCAGTAAGATTTCCCTTCTAAAACCCCGCTCCATCCTCTATATGATTGCGATTCTGGCTCTGGTCGGTGGCCTCGCTTACGCCATTGTCACCCGTGAACCGGCCGACTTTACAATTCTTCGGGGCCGAGGACTTCCCTACTCCTTCGTTAAAGGCGCCAACAATGAAGAATTGGTGTTGAATCAATTCCGGGTTCATATTCAAAATCAGGGACAAGCCCCGGCTCTTTACTTCCTGACACTTCCCCCTGAATTCGTTCAGACTGGTGTCGAGTTAACGGTGGCTGAAAATCCTGTGTCATTGAAGCCCGGAGAATTCCGCGAATGGTATTTCTTTATCAGAGTTAAACCCAACCTATTCGATCACAAAGGACAGATTAAAACAAAACTCCAAGTTCGCGATCTCTTGAATGAAAAAGGCTACACCTCGCAAAGAGATCTGATTCTGGTAGGACCGAAACAGTGATCTCAACCACACTTCTCGCATTAGGCATTCTTTCCTCAAGTTTTTTTGGAAGCTGGCACTGTGCGGGAATGTGTGGTCCGATAGCCACCTTGATGAGCACCAGAAAAAGTCTTTGGTCCTACAATCTGGGGCGCCTTGTGTCTTACACCTTGCTTGGAACCATTGCCGGAGGTGTCGGTCAGATTTTTTTAAATAGCGACTTTGTGGCCCTTCGTTGGATCTCCAGCGGACTCCTGGCACTGATCCTCTTGGGCACAGGTCTTTCGATGATCTTTCCAAAACTTCTTTCTGAAAAAGTAAACCAATGGTCCTGGGGGCATCGCGCCCTGGGTTATATCAAAAAAGCCCAGGCCTTTCATATCGGGCGCTCTGGCTTCAGTGTGGGACTGCTCACGGCGTTTTTACCTTGTGGTTGGCTTTACACCTACGTCCTTGCCGCCATCGCCACTAAAAGCCCCTGGGCTGGAGCCCTGACGCTTTTTCTTTTCTGGCTGGGAGGGTTGCCCACTTTGAGTGCCGTTCCATTTATGGTTCGAAAAACTGTTCAATCCGCAGGACTTCGACAGCAAAAAATTGCCGGTCTGGTTTTGGTTGTTTCTGGACTCTACTCTTTGGCGAGTTTCATGTTTTTACATTGAAAAAATGTCCTCGTTGTTTAGACTTTGAAGTCTATGAAACACACTCTGCTTATTTCATCATTTGTCGCTCTTACTTTATCAACAACGGCTTTTGCTCAGGAATCATCTTCTGAGACTGCGCCAACAGAAACGCCCCAGGAGGCTCCGACAACTTCGGAAGCTCCACAAGTCCCTGCAATCGCGCCAACGCCTGCTCAAGAATGGCCACGCAGCCTTTGGGGAGTTTACGGCGGATTCGGCGCCCCTCATGTTCTTAACGGCGGAGTTGAGTACCTGGATCAATCCCGCATCTGGTCCGTGGCTTTGGATTTTGGCGCCTTTGGGTATCGCCCCAAGGATGAATTGAATGACAAAGAGGAAGTCGCCCTGGGAAGTGTTGCGATTGAAGGACGCTATCACCCTTTCACAAGTTCCTTTTATATTGCTGGGGCTTTGGGTTCACAAGGTGTAACGGCAAAGAAAACGGCTGTGTACTCTGGCGAAACAGCGACGGCCGAAATTCGCGTAGGCAATACCTTTGCAACACCCAAGGTCGGATGGTTTTGGCAATTCAACTCAGGTCTTAATTTTGGCGTTGAAGTGGGTGCCCAAATTCCCCTTTCCACGAAAGTGGAGGTCGATGATAGCAATCTCAACGCCATCGTCTTAAATGATCCCGAATATATTAAGAATAAAAAAGACGTCACGGATCTGGCAGAAAAACTAGGGAAGCAGGTTCTTCCTCACGCCGTCATCCGACTTGGTTACGCGTTCTAGTTCATTGACAATCAACAAGGCTATTTAAAGAGGGAGAGTTCATACTCTCCTTCTTTTTTTCATCTCTGCAATGCTAGAGACTTCCTTCCCCATTCTTTTTGCCAGTGAACACTGAAATCAAGGTCCCCGTCCGTTTTTCTTGTAGAGCCTGAGTTTCGAGGATTAGCCTCATGCAAAAGGACTTAAGAAAGAAGGAGACGTCTATGACATCGCGTATGAATCAGTATTTGGCTGCCATGACCCTGACGATCGCCATCGTCGGATGCGCCAGCAAACCCCCTCATGTTCAAAATCTCCCCGCCTCGGCAAATGCTTCGGCAGAAATTGATCGCACCGAAGAAATGCTTCGAGACGCTCGTGAACGTCAAATTGATGTTCTTTCCCCTGAAAACTACACTGATGCAAAGAAAGCTTTAGAAAAAGCTAAAAGCAAAAGGGATAGCGGAAAACCCAACGAGGATGTTTTAGAGCAAATCGCTTACTCTCGCGGCTGGCTTGATGAAGCCAATGCCAAAGCTGAAATTATGCAAACCTCCATGAAAGACATCACCGATGCGCGCGCCGGAGCCTTACGAGCCGGAGCCCCAACTCTTTTCCCCAAAGAATGGAAAAAAGCGGGAAACGAGCTTGAAAACATCACCGCAGCCGCTGAAAAAGGCAATCTCGCTCCAGCAGAAAAAAAAGGTCATGATATTACAAATCGCTATCGAGAACTGGAAGTGATGTCAGTGACCAAAGCCAACTTGGGCCGAGCTGATGACAATATCAAATTATCGCAAAAAGACGGTGCCGAAAAGAAGGCTCCTAAGTCTTATAATATGGCGATGATGAAATATCAGAATGCGGAAAAGTTGATTAAATCTGATCCTCGCAACCTGCCCGCCATCCGCCGCGCTTCTGAGGACGCCACTCGTGAATCCGCTCATCTCCTGGAAGTCACTGGCAAAGTGAATGCTGGAAATACAGAGGACTTGGTCTTAATGACGGAACGCCAACAAAGAACCATCTCCACATTGCGAAGTGAATATTCTTCGACTGAACAAGAACTTCAACAATCACAACAACAATTAGATGAAGCAGAACGCGAACGCATCGCCATGGCCAAAAGACAGAGTGAACTGGAAAAAAATCAGGCTCTTATCAACAAGGCCGCACAAATTCGCAGTCAGTTTAAACCCAACGAAGCGGAAGTTTACACTGAGGGAGGAAAGCTTATGGTGCGACTCAAAGCCCTTCAGTTTCCATCCAATCAAGCTCAGTTGGGACCCAAAAATGAGGCTCTTCTTAAAAAAGTTGAGACCGCCCTCAGCAGCGTAGGCCCCTCAAAAGTCACGATTGAAGGTCATACAGATGCCACCGGAAATCCTGAAAGAAATCAGATCCTTTCTGAAAAAAGAGCCCAAGCCGTTGAAAAATATCTCGCCACCACAGGTCTTTCTGAAGAAAAAATGGAAGCTGTGGGTGTCGGACCCGACAAACCTATCAGCGACAACAAGACTTCCCGAGGCCGTGCAGAAAACCGTCGAATCGATCTCATTATTGAAACTGAATAGGAGAGCCTATGGCAACTCATCTTCCCGGACATAAATGGTTGGAACTCAAAAGAGAGCTGATGGAAAAATGGCACGAACTTACCGAAAACGATCTGGAAAGAACTCGTGGTAATGCCCAATCCATCGTGGATCTTTTAGAGAAGAAAGTCGGCATGGCGATAGAGGACGCCAGCGAACGTTTCGCGGAGATCGCCTCGCGCTATCATCTCTATGATGAACCTGAAGAACGGCCTCCTAAAATGACGGAAGAGAAAAAAGAAAAAATCCTGGAGCTGCGGCCCAAGAAGCCCGCCAATCGAGATCGTAAACCAAAAAACAACTTCAGGGCTTAACATTTGAGCCCTGCTCACCCCAAAGAGTTCCGTCAATCATGGCGGAGCTCTTTTTTATGCAGCCCTCACGTTCAAAGAAAAGTCTTCGAAAGAGATCTAATTGAAAGCCTATAGAGAAACCTGCCAGAAGGTCTATGCATATCGCTCTGGCTGATCTCAAATAGCTTTCACCTATATCAATAGGATAGATATAGATTTCTTCTATTGTATAATAGAAAAAGAGAACTGTTCCGATTCTTCTTATCTGCCGTAATCTAGTTATGGGACTCAGTGGAAAGGAAAGATGTATATGGGTACTATGCTGATGGGACTCTTGGCAGGATTAGTGACAGGACTTTCAACAATGCTCGGTGCCCTGCCCATTCTTAAAAAAGAAACCAAAACCTGGAATCCTTGGCGCAGTCTCAATCTGGATTTTGCGATCGGGATGATGCTCGCTGCGGCCGCCTTCAATCTGATCGGCCCTGCTTACTCGGCCCGTTCTCACGGCGCGCTCGGTGTTTCCTTCGCTTTGGCTTTAGGAGTGGTTTCCATTTATGGTATCAGCCACCTTATCCATCACTTTTCTCCTGCGGAATGGTCCCTTCATCGAAGGGCTTGGCTTTTTGTGACGGCCATGATGTTGCACAACCTTCCCGAAGGACTCGCCTCCGGCGCAGCCTTGAGTGCGGATTCTCTCTCACAAGCAAACGGCTGGACAGTCGTGGGCGCCATTGTCTTTCAAAATTTTCCTGAAGGTTTAGCCACCGCAGCCGCATTCTTGTCGATCGGGCTTTCCCGCAAAGCGTCCTTTTTCGGCGCCGCTCTTACGGGTGTTATGGAAATGATCGGCGGAACCGCCGGGGGGATTTTTGCAAGTCTCACCTCATCAACATTACCTTACATCTTGGCCTTCGCCGGAGGCGCCATGATCAGCGTGACCTTAGAAGAAGTTTTTGCAAAGCTCAAAGAAACTCATATGAAATATCTCATACAAAAAGAGTTTTTACTGGGAGCCTTTTCCGTCATTCTGATGAACTGGATTGTGATGTAAGCCTAGACATCCTTCGTGCGGACGTTTAGGCTTGAGAGATGACACTGACATCTCTTCAAACATTAGCTTTAGCAGCCTTGGTCGTTTATTTCGGTCGTTTTCTTAAAGGTAAAATCGCCTTTATCGATAAATACAACCTGCCCTCGCCGGTCATTGGTGGTTTTATCGTGGCCTTCGTTTTGGCCATCCTGAAAAGCCACGGACTTTTTGAAATTCAATTCACAAAATCATTTGAAGAAAGTTTGATGATCGCTTTTTTCGCGTCCATTGGATATTCCGCTTCTTTGCGGTTACTCAAGGAAGGGGGGCGCACCGTGGTCTTCTTTTTAATTTTGACCGTGGGTGGACTTCTCTTGCAAATTCTTGCGGGCATTGGGGCTGCCAAGCTAATGGGCCTGGATCCTTTGATGGGCGTTCTTACCGGAGCTGTCTCCTTAACAGGAGGCCCGGGGACTGCTCTGGCTTTCGGCCCCTCTTTTGAAGCCGCCGGAGTACAAGGGGCGTCCGCGATCGGCCTCACAACGGCCATGGGCGGGATCTTATTAGGAGGCCTGATTGGAACGCCGCTCGCCACTCATCTTATTCATCGTAAGAAGCTCAAAGACCATTCGCGGGCTCTGCCCTTTGAACATCATGAGTCTTACATTTTGAAGTCCAAGATC
>JANJTG010000377.1 GCA_024711265.1 Bdellovibrio sp.
GCAGAGAAGGCGAACTCATAGGCGTGGGTCGTTCAAGGCGTTTGATGTCGTATTTTTGTACGGCCTTGGGAAGATAACGCAAAATACGAAGTTGCAGGTTCATCCAGCCGGTCTCTACCAGATCCCCCTCTTTGAGAGAGCCTTGTTTTTCTGGCTGTGCTTTTTCTTTGCGATAAAGAGCATAACTGATTTCGCCTTTTTCGCTGATATTAAAGCGAATCTCATTCACCTCAAGTGTGCGTTCCCAGAGGCCCCCCAGAGTGATCAGAACAGGGCCGACCTGCTTTTCAACTTTTTCGAAGACGTTTCTTTGTACCATCCAGTCCACTTCGCTGACATTTTGATTGGTCAGTTGAAAGCGAATGGCGGCACCACTTTGGCTTTGCGTAGAGGCTTCGACTCTCATTTGTGGAATGGAGTACGGAATGGATTCTAAGATTTCAAAATCCAAGCCTTTTGTTTTCAAAAGAACAGGCTTATCGGGCGTCACTGGATTTTTGATAAAGTTCACAGGCTCGGTGTAGGCACGCTCATAGTCGGCGCCATCTGCAGAACGGTAAACATTGATTTCAGTATCCTGCACGGTGACTTCTTTGACGGGGCCATCGGCTTTGGAAAGGCGAATGGTGCCATCAACGCCAAAGAGCTGTGTCAGAAGTGAACCGTAAAGAATGATGATGATGCCAATGTGAGCCAGGACAAATGAAGCGTGACGAGGTTTCCAGGGCCAACGATCCAACATGACGGCCACAAGGCTTGTAACTAGCAGCCCCATGGTGGCGTACATCCAGACAGAGGCGTAAACGAGATTTTTTGCAGTCCAGGCATCGTAGCGGGCCTCAACCAGAGTGCCCGCGGCGATAAGAACAGCCAGGATCGCCAGTATAACTACGGCAAGTTTTAACGAAGCGAGTTTTTTGACGATCCGACGGTAAAGAGACATTATTTTGCGACTTTAATCTCTTTTCTAAGTTCTGCAATAATTTTCTGACCTTTACGAATTTTCTCGATAGAAAGTCCCAAAACACGAGCGGACTCTTGCGGAGCATGGAAGCCAGAAGAGTTCTCTGCTTCTACGAAGTCAAACAAGAATTGCGCTTGCTTTTGCAAATCGCGAGCTTCTGCAAGTTTTGCGTTTGGAGTTTTCTCAAGATCCACTTCTTTGAACTCTTTAAGGTCTTTGATGTAGTCAATCAACGCATCAAAGGCGATGTTACGAAGTTCCATGTGACGATCTTGAATAGTCTCAGCGCGACTTTTAAGTTCTGCTTCAGGCACGTTATGGCATGTCTGGCAGGCTTTATTGATATTCAAAAGCGGGCTTTGCACTTGGTGATCTGTGACCTTCATTGCGCCAATACGTTGGTAAGGCATGTGACAGTCTACGCAGGCCACACCGGCACGGGCATGGGTCCCTTGATTGAACATTTCAAACTCAGGATGTTGCGCTTTCAGAACTTTGGCGCCAGTATCTGCATGCACCCAGTCTTTATGGCCGTCTTCTTTATAGTAATCCAGGATTTGGTCTGCCTTGAGACCTTTGGCCCAAGGATAAACCAAACGCTTGCTGTCGCCTTTGAAATAGTATTCCACATGGCACTGACCACAAACGAATGTGCGCATTTCTTGTCGAGTCGCCATTTTGTTTACGTCATATTCCTTAATGC
>JANJTG010000391.1 GCA_024711265.1 Bdellovibrio sp.
ATACGAGGTTTTTTATAGATATACAAAAATATGTCTGTATTTTCGGGGTGGGTGTTCTTGAATAGCAATGATGTTTTAAAGCAGATTATTGATGGCAGGAAGCAGATAAATCCAAAGCTTTCCTTAAGATCGATTGCTAGAAGGATGAGAATTCCCTCCGGGCGTCTTTGTGAGATATTGAGCGGGAAACGTCGATTGACAGACTACTATTTGGAAAAAGCATGTGCTGCTTTAAAATTGAGTCCTGAGGAAATGGCACAAATTCGACGATCACATTTCCATCTTTCAGAAAGCGATCAAAATCGTAGATCTTATGGAGTACTTCTTAGCGATCGCCAGATAGAAAGTCTAAATGATTGGAAACCGTACGCAATAATGAGTTTTTTGGGGACAATTTCCTATGAAGAACTGACTAAGAAGGCTGAGATGCCATATTTACAGGTTCCTTTGATTGCTAAGAAATTAGGTCTTGCCGAGCCAGAGGTTTTTAATGTTATTAAGCTATTAGCGGACATTAACTTGATCCATTGGGAAAAAAGTGCATGGCGTCCTACTCATATGAATATGTCAACGGGATATGATGTCCCCAACAAATGGATTCAAAACGGACATCTTCGTGATCTTGAGTTGGCGCAGCAAAAGCTCTTTGCTGTTCCGGTGCCGAAGCGGGATTTCAGCAGCATCACAATAGCTATTGATCCAAAGGATCTTACAAAAGCAAAGAAAATGATTCGCGAATTTCGACGCGAATTCTCAAATATCCTTGAACGAGGCGAAAAGCATGACGTTTATCAGCTCAGTATTCAATTCTTTCCAGTATCTGAGGTCACCGAATGATGAAGTTTGTTGTTGTCATTTTTATTCTTGTTATTAATTCTTATGCCATCGGTATGCCCTCTGGATATGAACGAGGAAATGGCGGATCTTTTGTTGCGTGTGATGCCGGTAGTCCTCTCGGGAAGGGGGTATTTTCTCTTGATCGAATTGAGGGGGAACAAGATTTTGGTAAGTCCGTACCGATGCATCTTCAATACTTTTACGATGAGAATTTAATTGTTGAATACATTTTAGATCGCTTAGTTGAGGTGAGCCCGACCAGAGCGACGCTGTACCAGGAATGGTTTCAAGAGATGGTTCAAGAACGCAGGTTTGTCGAAGAGGACTCCTTAAGTCCTCTTCGAGACGGTGACGTTACTATTGTCCCGCAAGGGTGCGCCATTATGCAGGGGGCCGTGTTTATGACGGATCCCAAGCAGACCAAGATTCAATTTATATACGATAGAGGCTTGTGGATTAAGGCTTCGCCTTTAGATCGCGCCTCGTTAATGCTGCATGAGTTGGTTTATCGGGAGGCTCGTCTTATTGAAAATAACCATATTAACTCGAGAGCTTCGCGCTACCTGACTGGTTGGTTGTTGGTCCATTTGGATGAGTTAACTCAAGATGCTCTGCTAAAGATATTAAAGGGAGTTCAGTTTCGAATGGCGGACTATAATGGAATTGTCATTTCGCTGACTCTTTATGGCCGGAATGGGTTTCGTCCTGCTCCGATTTTGTGGCATCGCGACTCAGGGCGGATACATAAAGCAGTTCTTTATCGTTCCTTTAATTTGCGACTAAGTGAAGATGAAGTGTTTAGACGTCATTGTCATTCAGAGCCCAACGAAAAGGGTTTTATGGAGTACGTCGAGTTTTATCCTTCGGGACACATAAAGGATGTTACACTGAGTGAGACTGAGTGGCGGTCTTCCGCAGAATGTACCTTTTATAAAGGTGCTAACTTTCTGGAGTTTGATGAAAGTGGAAGGTTTTATAGGTCTTCTTTGATTGCTCCTAAGTTGATTTACGATCACGAGTTTGAAAATTAAACAGAATTGTCAATGGAATTTCGTAGGGAGTTTAACCATGAGAAAGATACTTATTTTAGTATTATCATTTTTCATAAACCACGTCGCGGTGTCAGCCGAGTCTGC
>JANJTG010000399.1 GCA_024711265.1 Bdellovibrio sp.
CCCCCTTCCGTCAAGGTTTCATCCAAGAGGGTCCAAAGAGAGTGGGGGCCGATCAATCCCAAATCGGGGATAAGATGGAATTCTGCGGATTTTTCTAAAGCCGCTTTCCAAGGCCGTCCCGAGACTTGACCGAGGCAGCGCTTTTTTTGTCGTATCTGAAATTGCCAAAGGTGAGTCAGGCGCTGAACGTGGGTTTGAATTTTTTTTGTGCGAAAAACTAGAAAAACGAAAACAGCCAATAGAGCCAAAGCGAGTCCCGCTTCAGCGCGGGCCTGGGCCTTCACGGAAAGGGGCAAAAGACTAATAAAAAAAAGAAGAGCTACCAACAAACGGGCTTGTTGATGTTTGCGAAGTTTAAGAGTCCAACGTGCCACATGGCTTTGAAGCTTGAGTTCTTTTTTGTGAAGGGAATCGGCCGTTTTAAGAGATTTCGTGATGCTCATGAGTGTCACGTCCAACTGTAAAAAGGAGTCCGCTCAAGAATATTTGAGCGGACTCGGTGTGAACTAAATGAAACGAGTCAGGGCGTCGCGCAAAGATTCTAATTGAATCTTTGATTGAGCTAATAAGGCTTTATCAGCGGCAACAACTTCTTCATCTGCATTGGCGATAAACTTCTCGTTAGAGAGTTTACTGGTCAACATGGTGATGTCTTTTTGAAGTTTTTCGATCAGTTTATTGATACGCTTCACTTCTTCGTCGAAATCCACAAGTCCTTCCAGCGGGATGATGACTTTCACGCTGGCTTCTTTCACGACAACGGGAGCCACCGCGCACTTCATCAAGTTGCCCTCATCACCGATTTCAAGATTTTCCACGCGTCCCATTGTTAGAATCGCGGTGCGGTTATTGCCCAAGATCTTTTGGACTTGATCATTGGTCACACCCAAACGCACATTGATTTTGGTCGCCGGGCTGATACGGTTTTCACCGCGAATATTTCGGATGGCGGTGATTACTTCTTTCACGATGTCGATTTCCAAAGCCGCTTGGGAAGAACCCAGACTTAAGAATTCGCGATCATTTCGGGTGTTCGGGAATTGATCCACGATACAC
>JANJTG010000098.1 GCA_024711265.1 Bdellovibrio sp.
CGCATATTTATATGAATCATCCTCTTAAGAAGGACGGTTTTACGTTTTATCAGGCTTCCTATTCTCAAGACGATCAGGGCGAGTATCATTCAGTGCTTTCGGTGAATCAGGATCCCGGTCGTTGGTTGAAGTATTTGGGGTCGTTGATTCTTGTCCTGGGTTTGTTAATTCATTATTTAATTGTCTATAAGGCGATGGCCTCTTCCAGGGAAGTGTAATGTGAAAACGATCCTCTTTGTTTTATCGATGTTGATTGGGATGACTTCGCAGGCGCAAAGCTTCTGCCAGAATAAGACCTTGGAAAATGTTCCCGTTCTAGCTGACGGTCGAATTAAGCCACTTCGTGTTCATGCGACTGAAATCAAAAAGAAAGTTTTCACTCACAATTGTGATGTCAGCGATGCGGAGTTGTTTTGCTATTTGTCCTTGGGGCAAAGAGCAAACCTGCAAAATGAGAAAAAGTGTGAAGTCCTTTTGAAGGTGGATCATGAAAAGGTCATGAAACTTTTGTCGCGAACGGGACATGATGTTTTGCCGGAGATAGCTGAAAAAAATCAGTTTGCATTAAGAACAGAATATGAAAATGAAGAACGGCTGGGACGTAGAGAGTCTGGGTATGCTCTTAGTTTGGCGCGGGTTCTGACGGGCCTTGCGATGTTAAAAGAGATCGAGGCGGGACAGGACTGGAAAGTGTTGACGGAAGGGCATCAGTGGCAGCCTCTGACTCAAATTCCTTCGGAAGAAAGAGAAAAAATCATTTTTTCTCAAGAATCCCTTTTGAAGCAGCAAGAAGCCGAAGCCCTCAAGTATGAAATCATTTTGGATCGTCTGAATCCTTTTTCTGTGGCGATATGGCTGGGACTGTTGGCGTTTCTTTTGACTCTGGGATCCCTTCGTCTTCCTCGACTATTTAATTATGGCTATGTGGCCTCCGTGGGACTTTATTTGTTGCAGATTCTTACGATGGTGCTTCGAACACTGGTTTCGGGACGGGCGCCGGTGGCGAATATGTTTGAGACCGTGATGTGGGCTGGATTTGGAATTTTGACGTTGGGTTTGATCTTGAGTTGGAAGAAGAAGGATTCGAAGATTCTAAGCATCGCCTTGGGTGTGATTGTGATTATCTTATTTATGATGAGGTTTTCAACGACGATGCTCGATAGCAGTATTCGCCCTCTGGCTCCGGTGTTGAGGGATAACTTCTGGTTGAGCACCCACGTTACCACCATCACATTGTCATACTCTTGTTTTGCTTTTGGATGGTTTATCGCCAATGTGGCCTTAGTTCTATTTTTGACCGGGCGAATGAATACAGCACAAGTATTGAAAATGAACGAAACCATTCGTCTGAATATGCAGGTGGGAAGCGTTCTGCTGGCGGCCGGAATTATTCTGGGCGGAGTCTGGGCCGATTATTCGTGGGGGAGATTCTGGGGCTGGGATCCAAAAGAAACTTGGTCCCTGATTGCGTTGATGATCTATATGATGATCTTGCACGGAAAGTATGCCGGATGGTTTAAGAATATCTACTTTACCATGTTGGGGGCTTTCGGATTTATGTTTGTTTTGATGGCTTGGTTTGGTGTGAACTACATCTTGGCCACAGGACTTCATAGCTATGGATTCAGCTCAGGGGGGGCGGCCTTTTTAGCCAGTATCTTTGGGGCGCAAATGGCAATTCTGCTGGGAACGTGGCTTCGCATAAAGAACGCCTCAAGCGGTGTTGCCTAAACGTTAGCGACGGGGCCACTCTTCAGCGGGGCTTTCACCAAGAGTGGGTTGAAAAGGACTTGAACCATCAACCCACCAGTATTGAGAAAGACCACCAAAACCGCGCCACAAAGACATATTGAATCTTGCCACGGGTTGATCAGAGCCTTTGATGGTGTAAGCAGATATCGCCTGACGACCTCCAAACCAGTCTAAAGAAGAACCGGGTTGAATTCTTTCAATCGGTGTGACGCCTTGAAGAAAATAGGCGCTGCCAGCCCCATACACCTGGGCAATGCCGGTTTCATCATAACAAATAGCCGTGCCTTCATCCGCTCCGATTCCGCGGATGTTTTCATAATAGATGTCATCATAGTTATTATAGATCGCGCGGGCCATAAAACCCATCAATCGTCCTTTGCGGTTGCGCTGACTGAAATGAGTTTCCGTAATGACCGTCTTCATAAAAGGAGGAATCAAAACATCCCGATCCAAGACAATAAACTTGCCCGTTGGATCTTTCAAAACATCTTCGGCGGTGACGAAGGCCTTTTTGTCTGCCGGTGAGGGGAGGTCCGCACGATAATCAATGCCAGCCATCAACGCCATGCCAGCACTGCTGCCCCCGACGGGGACGCGTTTTGTGAGCATCACATGGTTCACGGCTTTAATTAGGCGAGAGTTTTTAAACCAGTTGATGTAGCGAGATTGATCGCCGCCAGCAAAAAATATCAGCTCCGCATTCAGGATCATTCGTTCCACGTCGGCGCGATTGGCGTCTCGAGCTCGAGAGATGGTGATTGTTTTTACAGAATTGACTCGGGGAAAGCCGTTTTCCCCTTCATCGTTGTAAATCCAAGATTCATAACCGCCGCGCTGGCCGTCGCTACGGATGATCACGATGTCTCCGCCGCCAGAGGCCTCCAGCATCGCACGCCAGCCTTGGCCCCAGCGATTGTCACTGCCGCCGCCAGCAAGGCAGATCAGCGGGCTTGTGGATGTGGAAATGTCGGTGGTGCTTCCTGTGGTGTGAATTCGAACCGCAAGGGCGGACGGCCCTATGAGGAGTAACGCAAAGAGAGCCAAGAATTTCTTTACGACCTTATGCGTGTCCATCCGCATTCGAAGCTCCGGGAAGGGGTTTTGAGACCATTAAAAAACGGTACCTGAATAAAAGAGGCGGCTCAAGTTTCGAAGGGTTAATGGTCGCGGTGGATTTTTGGGGCTGCGATGAGGCATAGGGGCGGGGATTTGGCGCTATCTGTTGATAATTTAAGCATTTTTCGTAGTTAAGGACGTTAATTCCCGGGGTC
>JANJTG010000110.1 GCA_024711265.1 Bdellovibrio sp.
GCTAATTATGATTGTCTATGTTCACTGGCATTCTCAGTTTAAACATTATTTTACGGAACGCTGGACTCATCGTTTTGACCATCATCTTCTTAAAAACATGCTTCGCCTGGGACTTCCCAATGGACTGACGTTTGTTTTTGAGGTCGGCGCTTTTGCCTCTGCCGCCATTATGATGGGATGGTTTGGGGCCGCCCCGTTAGCTGCACACCAAATTACCATTAGTCTGGCCAGCACCAGTTTCATGATCACCCTGGGAATCGGCATCGCCTCAAGTATCCGCGTGGCTTATGAACTAGGACGTGGTGACTATGCCCTAGCTCGCTTCGCAGGATTCACGGCGATTAAGCTGGGCTCTTACTATATGGGCCTTTGCGCCTTGGGATTCTTTTTCCTTCGTCATTGGTTCCCGACACTTTACGTGACAGATCAAGACGTCATCGCGTGGGCCGCTCAGCTTTTAATCGTGGTTGCGATCTTCGAAGTCTTCGACGGCATTCAAGCCATTGCTATTGGAGCCCTGCGGGGCATGAGTGATACACAATGGCCTAGCGCCATCGCCTTTTTTTCTTATTGGATCATGGGCCTTCCTATTGGATATCTCCTAGCGTTCCACGGTGGCGTCGGCCCTGTCGGAATCTGGATTGGTCTTTTATTGGGCTTGATCTGTGCTTCGATATTACTGACGTTGAGATTTCATGTTCTCACAAAACGTTTTCTGACATCTTAAGGGTGATAGACGCAGCGGAAGCCGCCATCGTTTGTTAAACCATATGGAGGCGGCATACTTGCAGGATCATTCGCTCCTGACGTGTAGTTCCGCCATGTCGCAAAGACCCCAGCTCCATCGCCATCAATGCAAGAACCGCCTCTCCAAATAGTCCCTGAGTATTGAACATTGATATAACCCAGCCCACAGTAAGGAGAGACCGCAGGCCCTGCACAAATGAGGTTGGTTCCATATTTAGCCTTGAGAGCGGAATTCCCTATCGCCAACTGAGCCACGTAACCATCATAGGGACTGTAGGTCACAACATCGAGATCCTTAACCACCTCTGTGGCATTTCCCGAAAAATCCCACAAAGTCTGATTGTAAGGAAGAGAGTGAGAACGCATTTGCGAAAGATCCACCATCAAATTAGGGAAAAAGGGAGACGCCAAATTCACTTCTCTCGGCGGATTAAGATTATTATTTCCTCTGAAAAGAACACCATCCACTGTCCAGTTCGTACTTTGCTGAGCGATAAGATGGCCCCGTCAGCGGGAGAAGATATATTTAATGTCGGAGCCGTTCGGTCGATAAGAATATTTTTTACCGCCTCCGCATAAGCGCGATAAGAGTCCCCCGTGTAGTGTTGCACCTTGAGTGCCGAACCACCATCAACCAGAGCCGCATCAACGTTCACAACGACTCGATAAGAACCACTGGAGCAGATTCCTTTTACAGAGGAACTCAAAGGGGCTCCTTCGATAGCCACTTCGCCTCCCTCTAGAGAACAAGATCCCGACACCGCATACTGCCCCGGACTGGTGTTGGCAATGTTGATATCCGAAGCTACGAGGCTCACCGTCGGCGCCTGAAACAGGGCCGATAAAGTTCGATAGTAAACCGAAGTTTCGCCGTACATGTTTTTCACCATCCAACGAATCTGGAAATCTTGACGACGATCCCCCGCAGTCGTTGGGGCCGAGTACGGAGCCACATGAGTCAGAGGCAGATTGAATTTAAGAGAATTGCCGGAACCACAACTAAAAGCCGCCCCCGCAACAAGGTCAGAAATCTTCTTCCACTCTTTTGTTTGAGGATTTTGGATCTCCATCATTTCAACGGTGCTCGTGCAGGAGATCTCGATAGGAATAGCAGAATCCGTCGCATCCGGAAGCATATCCCCTTCACCGATGGCATTGATCACTTTAAATTCTGCTTTGTTTTTAGCGATCTTATTAAGAACACCGACTTCAATCTTCGGATCAGAACACGCCGCGAGAAATAAAAGAAGAAACAGGAAAAAATAATTTCTCCAAGAAAAACTTAAGGATAAGTCATTGCCCCAGGTCCCCAACCGCATACTAAACTTATCGGCTTTATAGACCTTAGATTGAGCCCCATACTGAGATTATCCCATTAATTCTGTAGGTCTCAGCTGTCCTTACCGCTTCCCAGAATGAGACGTTGATGTATGCCAGCGAACATCAAGATCCTCTTTGATGTAGATACTGCCAATGATAAAAGTCATCACCGCGATAGCAATGGGGTACATCAACCCCGCAAAGTGATTGCCCGTCGACGCCACCAGGGCTGTTCCAATAAAAGGAACAAGCCCTCCGAAGACCCCATTGCCAATATGATACGGCAACGACATAGATGTATACCGAATTCGCGTCGGGAAAAGCTCTACCAAGAAGGCCGCGATGGGTCCGTAAACCATCGTCACATAAATCACTTGAATAAACACCAGCAGCGTTAACATAAAGACATTTGGATTTACCGCTGTCGCGGTCGGATCTGCGGGATTCCAACCAGAATAGGCCTCCATGGCCCGATAAATGGGATAATAGGTTAAAGCTGCGATCAAACATCCCGCCATCATGATTCTCTTTCGCCCAACTCGATCCGATAAGGCCCCGAAGACTATGAAAAAAGGCGTCGCAAAAAGAAGGGCGACAGCAATGATTTGATTCGCCAATACAAAATCCACTTTTAAGACCGTCTGCAAATAATAAAGAGCGTAAAATTGGCCCGTGTACCATACCACCCCTTGCCCGGCGGTCGCCCCCAACAACGACAAGATCACCAGTCGTCGATTCTCGGGGTTCATAAAACTATCACGCAAAGGACTGGTCGATGTCTTCCCTTCCGATTTCATCTGAACAAATAAAGGAGACTCTTCCATTTTTCGTCGAATCAAATAAGACACCAGCACCAGCAAGACAGAAAGAATAAAAGGCACTCGCCAACCCCAGACCTTAAATGCGTCTTCCCCCAAAGAAAGACGAGTCAAAAGGATCACCCCCAATGAGACGAAGAGACCCAAGGTCGCCGTGGTTTGAATAAAACTTGTGTAATACCCTCGCTTGCCATCGGGACTGTGCTCGGCGACATAGGTGGCAGCCCCGCCGTACTCTCCACCCAAAGCCAACCCCTGAAGAAGCCTTAAGACCAAAAGTAAAATGGGTGCTAAAATTCCGATCGTCTCATATCCTGGCAGAAGTCCAATAGCCGTCGTCGCAAGCCCCATGATCAACAAAGTCACCATAAAGGCATACTTTCTTCCCACAACATCACCGACTCGACCAAACACCAACGCGCCAAAAGGTCGTACAATAAATCCTGTCGCAAAGGTCGCTAAAGTTCCCAAGAGCGCTGCGGTTTCATGCCCTTTCGGGAAAAACTGCGCCGAAATAATCGTCGCCAGACTTCCAAAGATGTAGAAGTCATACCACTCAATCAGAGTGCCGGCACTGGAGGCGGCAATCACCTTCCATATATTTCGTTTTTCAGTCGTGGAAATAGCCGTCCCTGCTGCTGCCATAAAAACGTCCCCCTCTGTCTTTGACATCATTGTTGGCTACACCTAAGTGGGTCCACAATAAAAACTGTGAAAATTTCGAAAACTTAATTGGAGCCTGTGATCTGCCAAATGTGGGGCGACATAAAAATAACTTACAAAGATCTTTTATCATCAACAGACGGTAAAATGACTGGCGGAGGTTTGCATGGAACAGCAACAACATAACTCAAGAATCGCGCCCCTACGTACACCAACAGATTTGGGGGAACGAGCCACAAAAGACATCTCTGCCGCTTTAAACTTAGCTCTGGCGGATGTCTACGCTCTTTATCTTAAAACAAAGAACTTTCATTGGCACATGAGTGGTACGCACTTCCGAGATCTTCATCTTCTTCTTGATGAGCAGGCGGATCAAATTTTTGCAATGACCGATCCTATGGCTGAACGAGTTCGTAAAGTTGGCGGCACGACGATTCGTTCAATCGGGCAGATCTCTCGCCTGCAGAGAATCTCTGATAATGACGCAGAATTTGTGACACCTCAGGATATGCTTTCAGAGCTTTGCCAAGATAATAGAGCCTTAACGGCGTCATTGCGGGCCGCTCATGATGTTTGTGCAGAACATCGTGACATCGCAAGCACCGCACAGATTGAGGTTTGGATTGACGAAAGCGAGCGGCGCTCTTGGTTTCTTTACGAAGCCACACGCCACTTTCATAGTTAGGCAGGACTGCTATTGGAAAACCATCTCACAACGCATACCGAGGACGGTCGTGGGGGGCTGTTCACTTTGAAGAGCGGCTTTCAGCTCTCCCCACCCCAACTTCACAAGATCTTTATGAGAGATCTTTTCTTCAATCACCAGCCGACGATACACCAAGCCTGGATTGCTCTTTGCAAGACTCTTCATCAATGAGGTGACAGTCATCTTACTGCCAGCATCGGTCAAGAGCTTATTGACGATCACAATCCCTCGATTGAGACTGACGAACTCATAAGGAAGCTTTAGACCACTATCCATTGCCCAGGCCGTCCAAAGCTCCAAAGAAGGACTGGCTTCGTGGCCAGCTCGGATTCTTGCGACTTTCGCTTGAACCAAAGATCGGAATTGAGTTTCATTAATCGTATTTTGAGATTGTTCACTCACTTTCCAATAAGCGCGGGCAATCAAATCGGCATTCAAGAGCTCTGTTCCCGCTCCCAACACCATCACTTGGCGTTGCATATCCGCAGGAATGACTCCCCCCATGCCAAAATCCAAGATATGAAGACGAATTTTAGGGTCCGTCACCTGAAGCATGAAGTTTCCCTGGTGCAAATCCGAATGATAAAAGCCGCCACCAAACATCACTTCATGGGCCCAAACCCTAGCCATTTCTTCAATCACACCTTTTTTCAACTGAGGCGCGATCTCGGAATACATCGCAACTTCTTTATCCAGCTTTTTACCGATGACCATCTCTTGGACCATCAAGTTCGATTTATGAGAGGATTCATAGATCTCCGGAACATGGAACTCGATATAGTTATTGTATTCAGGTGTCTTCAATAGAACAGTTTTTTCATAGCGCTTTTTTGCGAATTTTTGACGTTGAATGGTGTCCTCTTGACTTAGTTCCGCCGTCACCGTGGCCGTAATATCGTTCACCACAGGAGAAAGTTTCGGCGCCCCTGTTTTACGAAACTCTGGATTGTTATCAAGAATCTGCGCCACCTCGGAAAGAATTTGTTTGTCCTCCGCCACTCGTTGCGAAATCCCGGGCTTAATAAAACGCACAACCACGTCCTTACGCTCTCCATTGACCAAAATCTTGGCACGATGGACTTGAGCCATGGTTCCAACACCCAATGGTTTTCTTTCGAAATAGGTAATTTTATAGTTTCCCTTTTCTTGTTGTAAAATCTCTTCGACTTGATTCCAAGGAACGGGACGAACCGAATTCTCTAGGCCTCGGAAAACCTCCAGCATCTCAGGAGCCAGATTCGCTTGTCGCGCCACAACCTGCAAAAGTTTTTGCAACTGAGGACCGCTATTTTGCACCATGATTTCAAATTTCTTGATATCACTGACGCGAAGATCACCGCCCAAATAGGACGACACAATCAGTTTTTTTGACGCCGGGCTGAGGCGTGAGAAGTATTCACTGAACATCGTCTCCATAAAGATCCGCATCGTCGCATCTTGCTGTTGGGCAAAACTGGATTCCGCCATCTTTTCACCGACACGATCGAGTTCTTTCATGCGATCCGCAAGAAGAGCCTCACTTTCGCTCAACATCCACTTTTCTGCAATTTTCTGTCCTTGCGGGTCCTGCAATAAGGCCATCACTTGAGTCCCCATCTTTTCAACAGAGATAGCTTCAGCGCCCTTTTCTTTTTCGGCCATGGATTTAATCTGCTCTTGTTGCCACTCGATATACTGATCAATCTGCTTTTGAACTCGTGAGCTTTCCGCCTCAAAAATCATCATGGGACGAGGACCTCTTTTTTCCAAGACTTCCACATCCAAGGCCACACTGTGAGTATTGGGCCACTCGCCCTTAAAGAGCTTCAAAAACTGGTCAAAGTTTTTCACTTTGACGGTCTGCACTTCCTGACCGTAAACCCCTTGCATATAGGCTTTGGCTCGCTCAAGAATCTGCTCCTTTTTCGCTTCGTCTTCACCCTGTGCTAACAGCGCATAGGTCAATGCCAGACGTTGTTCAAAAGAAAGATGTAATCCCGTCGAATCCGGCGAGGCGGCCCAGGCGAATCTACACAGTAAAATACAAAGAAAGATTCCGATTTTGAACTGTCTCAACATGATACATCCTTAAAGTTTAAACTTCATAAGCAGAAGAATGCATACTTCGGACCGGCGTACCGAGAGACTTAAAAAGACCTTAGGTGATTAAGATTTTGTCAGGAACCAAAGAGTGGCACTCGTTAAGGCAGAACCGATGATTTTTCAAATCTGCAGCTTTTATGCAGGACGCACAATGCTTTAAAACGCCGGCCACAACGACCGGCTTTCACTCAGGATATGGAAGCTTTCTTACTTATGCCCCAACACGAAGAACTAACAAAACTCCCCTTCCTCTACCACTGAATCGCCAGCGC
>JANJTG010000427.1 GCA_024711265.1 Bdellovibrio sp.
AGAAAAGAATTAAAAATGATCAATATAAATATAATCTTCCTAAAATTTGCCACCTAAGCTCCCACCAACAACAATGGATAAAGCGCAATAGATATATTATAAACATCCGTATCTTCCAACGACTTATTCGCGACCAAATAACTGATGTTCTTTCTAAAACGCGCTATTTCTTCTTTGAGCTCAGGGATGAGCTTCCGATCGATAGAGAACGTAATCGTCGTATTGTCACGATTTTCAATAGGCACATCATGGATCGAGCGAATTGCCTTTTCTAAAAATTCAATCTGAACCTTCTTGTTTGCCTCGGATGTACGATCGCACGGAAAAGTTGATAGCTGCCCAACTGATCTTACCAAGCGTCCGTCTCGCACCTCCAACAATCCAAGTCTTTTTAAAACAGAGAGGCAAGTTTCAACATCACACTTAGAGACTCCGAGCATATCTGGAACTCGATGTATAAGTTGGTCAAACCCTTGAATATCAAATGCTCTTAATACCGCAAAATAGTACCAGTTCGAAATAACCTGAAACACTTCATCATCGATATGAGAAAATCTTCTTAAATGATCACATTGTCGATTCTCCGACAAAAAAATGCTAATCTCACGACCTGAAAACCCCAAGGTTTGCCCTAAGCGAATTATCATTTTTGATGTTAACTTATACTGGCCTCGAAACATTTTTGAAAGAAGGCTGGCTTCGATATTCAGATCTCGGGCAAAAGCCCTGAGCGAATAACGTTTATTTTTCTCTTTGCGCTCCTCAAAAATATCCTTCAACTTTTGAACGAAATCGCTGCTATCCAAATCATGTATTCCATGTAGCTCCATAAAGTTCATCTTATGTTTCCACACAAATCTTCCACAACAAAAGTATTGCCACTTCTGGGAAAAAAACACAAAAACTCACATTAACAGTAATCACCTCAAATTATCGCAACGTGTCTCTACTCTCGAGTTGCATTCTTACGGAAACTTTCGCAAATAAGTTTGATTTCTAAACCGAAATACTCCATCAATAAGTCCGCTTTGGGTAGATTCAAAAAGAACATGACGACCGTCAGCAGATATTTGTGATTCAGTTACATCCGAATTCTCAAAAATGGAGGGTACAGTTACGTCACGGGAGTTCACCAAAAAAATTGCTCCAGAGGTAAGATCTTTTCGAACCAAACTATAGAAGTCTCCTGTTTCTGAATATAAGTTCTCTGCCACAGTAGAAAAGACGACATAACGACCATCCGAACTGACACTGGGCCTTTCCGATTCATCCAGCCCTCTATTCAATACAGATCCATCAGATGAACTCACAAGCGTCAAACCTCCTGTGTCAAGGTCCTTGTGCCATACTTGCCCAACCCCATCTAGTCCCGACATAAAGTTCGTAGACCAGCAAACAAAAACAACATAACGGCCACCCAATGACATATCGGGCATATCACAATCACCATTTGCACGATTGGCCACAGAACCATCTATCGAGCTAATTAAATCTAAATTCCCATCTGAGATTCTTTTTCTAAAAATCTGTCCGTCTCCAGCAAGCCCCGCTTTCAAATTCGAAGAATATGACAAAAAACTAACATAAGATCCGTCGCTCGAGATCGAAGGGTATTCCGAATAACCATCAGACTCGGTCGCGGCCAAACCGTCAATAGAACTAATCAGAGTGATTGATTGAGTGCTCATGTCTTTCAAAAATATCTGCTGAGTATTTCCGGTCAAACCCGTCTTAAAGTTTGTGGACCAACTAGTAAAAACTACGTATCTTCCGTCTGCGGAAATACGCGGATCATCACTATTATTGTCTCCCTGATTGGTCACACTTCCGTCCAGGGAACTCACGAGATCAAAAGAACCACTTTGAAGATCTTTCCGAAATACTTGATAACCAACAGAACCACTTATAAGATTCATCGCAGCCGAAGAAAAAACTACAT
>JANJTG010000152.1 GCA_024711265.1 Bdellovibrio sp.
GATTGAAGAGCTTCAATAGCTTTTTGAACCTTGCCATCACGAAGTCCCCAATTTGCCGCAAGGTGAACCGCCGTTCGATTCTGAGGGTTGATATCGATTGCAGTTTCAATATTGGCCCAGGCCAAATCACTGTCTCCGAATTGATTGTGAACCATCGCAAGTCCCACCCAAGCTTTGTCGTTCTCAGGATTAATCTCAACAGCCTTGCGGAAGCAATAAAGAGACTTGTCAAAATCATTTCTTTGCACTTCCAAAGTTCCTAAATTCACCAGCAAGACATCTGATTGGGAATTCAACGTATAAGCTTTATTGTAGTACTCTTCCGCACCATCAAAATCACCCTGACGAACAAAAATGTTGCCCATATTCTTATAGGTTTCGAAAAGATGTTCATTCTCTTCCGTCAATACAGCCAAAGCTTCGTAGTATTTATCCAAAGCTTCTTGATCGCGACCTAACTTATAAAGTGTCGTCGCATATCGATAAAGACTTTCAAAACCATAATCCACCTGCGCCAAAGCTTTGCGCGCTATCAAGGCCTCTTGGATACGAGATACCTTCTCTAAACATGTTGCCAAAAGATCCAAGGTCGCTGGATTCTTGGAATCCATATTACTCGCCTGACGAAGCAAGTTCATCGCCAAAGGATACTCTTTGTGTTTCATCAAAACCTGAGCATTACGTAGATAAGACGACACACGAGGATCAACAGCAGCTATTTCTTTTTCTGATTGCGACTCTGCCTCGAAATCGGCGATAGCTTGTTGTGGGTCAAAATAGATTTTGCCAGAACCTTCGTTATGAGATTCGGACTTAGAATTTACTCCAGAATTTTCACTGGACCTTTGAACGATCTGATTTTCCAACATCTGAATATGTCTCCTCGAAGAATTCACAGGAGCAACACAGATGCCAAGGGTTCATTTTGTGTTTTATTGGATCTGAAGCAAGTTCAGCCAGGAGTTTGACTCTTTCGCCGAACTTGCCGTCATGTTTTTGTCAGGAATATTTTTCCTAGACCTCTTCGTTCAAGCGATTTTGGAAGGTCTTGGATTTGTAGCCGCCCACCGCCTTACGGTTTCGACGAACTTCCTGCAATTCTTTGATGATCGAATTCTTCGCCATCTCGATACAAGCCAAAACCTGAATATCCTGTTCAATGATTCGAGTCACATACTCATCTTTAATATCCAAGGCTTCTTTAACCTCACGACGATCATTTTCAGTAATACTTCCCGCCTGAGCCACTTCGCCATGGGCTCTTTCAATTTGCGCGTCGACGTACTTGAGAACATCCAAAATTCTTTCGCGCGTTTGGTAGAAGTGCTCTAGATTGTCGAACTGCCCTTGGGCAAAATTCGCAAGTTCTACCTCATTCAAAGAGTAGAATTTTTCGAGGTAATGATTTTTTTCGTTAAGCAAGGTGATAATTCTTGTCATGTTCCCTCCGTAGGAATTTAGCCCACTTTTTTATCAGCGTTTTCTGTTTTTAACTTTTCAACTGCTTGCACCCAACCATCATAAAGCGTATTCAAAAGCTTTAAGTTGGCTTGAAGAGGCTCCACCGTGCCAGAGATATTGGCCTTCGTGTACTGCTCCATCATGAACATATAGAGTTGCTCTAGCTGAACCGCAACGTCTCCACCCACCTTGTGATCCAAAGTATTGTTCAGCTCCATAATGATGTCGAACGCGCGACCGATATTCATTCCACGATCGGCAATCTTCTTTTCTTCGATGGCTTTAATTGCAAGCTTGGTAAATTTGATCGCTCCTTCATAGAGCATCAAAAGGATTTTCTCACGGCTCGCACTCTGCACCGAAGTCGTTTTATATTTCTGATAAGCATTCTTGTTCATAGTCCCTCACCTACACACTTCAAAAATAGCTAATTTATTGCCCTTTAGGAGCCATCGCCGCAAAGCGGGCTTGCTGAGCCTGCATGTCCGACATCTTTTGCTCCAAATCCGCAAACTTCCGGCGCAAGCTGTCTTCTTTTCGTTCCAACTGACGCTCTTTAGTTTCAATACGCCCATTCACTTGATTGATGCGATCTTGCAGACCTTTTTTTCGATTCGACAACACACCGAACTGCCCGTTCATCAAGTTACCGATCTCTCGCTTCAATCCCGACACAAAACCTGTATTAAAACCATCGCCGCGGAAAAATGCCGCCACTCCCTGAGGATTGGCATTCAACACCTTATTGAACTTGTCCTGACTGAAGTTCAATGTTCCGTTTCTATTGAACTCGATTCCCAACTCTCCAATACGACGAATCGGAGTTTCAACGCCAAGCTGAGGATTTAGAATCACTCGGCGCAAAGAGTTCTCAATCGTGCGCAACATTCCATCGCCACCCAAAGGACCCAATCGAGGATTTTTTCCATCGCCGGCCTGAAGCTTACTTTGCTTCTGGATGAACTCGAGCGCGGCATTGTAGGAATCAACGAAACTCTTAATTTTTCCGCTGATAACCTCTAAGTTCTCTTTCACGCTCATACGGATCTCACGGCCTGGAGCTGCAGATTTAAAATCCAACGTGACTCCCGGAATCAAATCCGTCGATTTATTATCAGGCAATTCAATTTCAAATCCGTCCACTTTTACTTTGGCATTCTGAGCCGGGCGGGACTGATCAAAATACATATCCTGGTCCCCATCCAAAAGATAAATTTTGGGGAAGGTCACCTGCTTATCATTTCCCGTCGCAAGCCCTGAGATCAAAAGTTTGAAAGGATTCTCACTGTCCTTGCGGTCCTCCAAGACTTGAGCTTTCAATCCCACATTGGCGGCGTTAATCTGTTTCATCACGCCCTCTAAAGTGGAATTATTGCCATTGATATAAACTTCTTTCTCTCCATCTGGCGTATTAAACTTGATGTAACCCACGCCAATCTGTGTTTCATCCTTATCAGGAAACCCATTTGAAATCGCGGCGGGCTTTTGTGCCAACTGCACCACCTCGACGGAGTATTCCCCAGGGATTGCAGCTTGGGGATCAACTTGCCCCTCAACGACATTAGGATCACCGCTGACAAACTTCTTATCCATGAACCCGCTGGTGGAAGTCAGTTCGCTCAGATTCTTGGTGATATCACTCACCTTGGTCTCTAAATCAGTTACCAGCTTCAGCTTATCTTCCTGCTTGGTTTTCTGAGCTTCCATTTGTTTCACAGGAATCCGTTCAGCATCCATGAGCTGATCGACGATATTTGGTGGTAAGCCAGAGGCCATGCCTGTGATACGAATTCCTGCCATGAATCCATTGTGTCAAAATGATTCAGTGACCGTGAGTCAATTAAATGTCTCTCGAAAGGGCTAGCAGAGCGGCTTTTCGCGCTCAAATGCAATTAACCCCACAGGGATTTTGACGGGAGGGGTTTTCTCTGGACGTGAATCTAGGAAGCAAATGCTGGGAACGTAAAAATATTTATGCGGAACGCTTAAGCAACTGTCCTCTTGGTGAGTTGTCAGTGGGTAAACTCCACAACTCCATCTCGGGAATTCGCCGAATCACCGACCCCAGATTGTCTTTGACGATCACAAAGCGCGCACCCTCTTCATTCTCAAGATGTACGGTCCACTTGTGTTCTTTCATGGCGGGTAGACTGCGCAGATGATCCATAGCTCTTTCAAGCTGCTCATCGGTCATAGGCTCTCTCTGCTGCTGTTGTTGCCCACTGTAAGTTTCTTGCCCGTTGGCATCACGATCATGGGTCTCATCGGACTTGATAGTCTTCCCAATGGTTTCGACATTGCGAACCTCGGTGTTGGGAAGAATGTTGGGGATAAATCCTTTGATATTCATACGAGGTTCTTATCGGATTTCTCGTTATGAAACTTAAATGCCAGACTTAAGTAAAGTCTTTTTTAAATCTCCCCCGCTAGATTACTCGGGAGGAACCTCTGAAAGAGAAGATCTTTCCTCATCGAACTCGAAATGCTGAAACGTAGTACCCCAGGAAGACAGAATCTTCCTGGGTAGGTTGGTACCGAGAGGGAACGGAGGTGCCCTCTCAGGTAAAACTCTTTATTTCTTAATCAAATTAACCAATCAATTTCAATGCTGCGTTTGGCATTGAGTTCGCTTGTGCCAAGACACTTGTGTTGGCTTGCAAAAGAACTTGGTTACGTGTTGCTTCTGCAGAAGCTGCTGCTACGTCAGTATCACGGATACGAGAGTTCGCGGCAGAGATGTTCTCATGTTGAACACCCAAGTTATCGACTGTAGATTGCAATCTGTTTTGAAGGGCTCCGAGACTTGCGCGGTAACCATTCACTTGAGACTGAGCTTTGTCGACTTGTTCAAGGGCATCTTGTGCGCCTTCTTTAGAAGAGAAGTCAAAGCTTGCAATTCCCAAAGAGTCGATCGTTGCGTCAGTTTCACCAGCGTTGAAGGAAATTCTATCAGATTCAGCGTCATTGTTGATACCCACTTGGAAATCAAATTTGTCGCCAGAACCATCGAGAAGTTTAGTTGTACCAAAGCGAGTAGTTTGTGTGATACGTTGAGCTTCGGCTTTTAATTGTTGAACCTCTTTATCGAGGAAGCCGCGCTCCGCCTCACCTACTGTGTCAGAAGATGCTTGAACACCCAACTCTCTCATACGAGTCAAGATGTTAGAAATTTCACTCAAACCACCTTCTGCAGTTTGCACCATTGAGATACCATCGTTGGCGTTACGGCCAGCTTGACCCAATGATCTGATTTGCGATTTCAAGTTTTCACTGATCGCCAATCCCGCAGCATCATCGGCTGCCTTATTAATGCGTGAACCAGATGCCAACTGTGACATTGATTTACTGATATCGCGCTGAGAGTTAACCATAGTTCTCTGAGCGTTGATCGCAGATACGTTAGTAGAAATTCTCATTCCCATTTGGGACCTCCATTTATGCGGCCGCCTTATACCTACTTAGGCAAGCCTATTGTTACTTGTTGGTGACTCCACTTTTGTCTGGGCTCCCTGCAAGCGAATTCTCATTTGGCAGTCACTCCATTTGAGGTTCTCAAGAGCTTTCGACTTGGTTTCGTCGTTGCTTGTGACATACCTTTCGGCGAGGTCTTGGAAGGCTTTAGTCGGGTCCTGCAGAACTGGACTATCATCCAGCGCAAACTAGACCTACGTACTGAAATTTGGACCATTACCCAGCATTTTTCCCCACCAAGGTCCAGCCCAAGACCACAGTCCACCCGACCTCCGAAGGTGCCTGCTTCTTTTTTGGATCTACAGCGCGTTAAATTCCAGGGAAGAAGGGCGCTTGTTAACTGGTGACAACTTGAAAATGGGTTTCTTAAGAGCACAACGAACCTCATCCCACTCCTCAGAAGAAGGAGAAGAGTTCAACCACGATAGAGTGATCTCTCGGGAACGAAGCACGCCCCAGTTTTCATCTTCACAGACGGGAATGTCGAGCCAACGCTCGCCCAACAGTCCTGGCAAAGAGGAATACGGATACTCTTCGACCGTCTTACAAAGTCCCGCCTTGACTGGATTTCGATAAAGATATTTGTAGGCATGTAGATAGTAGAGAGGATTGTTCAAAAGAGACCGATGAAAACGCGATCCATAGGTTTGGTTGATCCGACCGCTTCTGAAGGTCAATTCACGACTTGTCTCGCGCATAAAGTATCGCATCGCCTGACTCAGATTGGCGTCGGGAGTTCGTACGATGAGATGAAAGTGATTATTCATCAGTACAAAAGCGTGAACACGCAAGTTGAACGCCGAGTTAACAAAGAAAAGATTCCTCGACATAATTTCCCACACGACCTCAAGGTCCATGGAAAACCAGTCTCTGTTAATGCAGCGAGCGGTTACATGATATGGAAAATTCGAATGATTGAAGAAAGGTGCTCGTCCCATGATTAAAGAGCCAGCAAAGACTATGGCACTCGTGGGACTCAGCTTAATTGGAGGAGGGATTTTCCCAGAATCCGAAGATCAAACCTCTTTTTGACGCGGTGGGGACCGAAAAAAGAAACAGGCACCTTCGGAAAATCCCCGGGAGCAGGGGCTCCCGGGGTGGGCTTAAGACGAGGAGTATATGTGGGCGACCCCTCTTCTCGAAAGAGACCGTATCCCAGAACAGGTCTCTCCCGACATTCGTATATAAGTGAATGTAAAGTCTTAAAAAATTATACTAGTTTCAAAGCCACGTTGGGCAGTTGATTGGCTTGCGCCAAGACTGACACCGCTGTGTTTTGTAAGATACTTGCTGACGCCATC
>JANJTG010000449.1 GCA_024711265.1 Bdellovibrio sp.
GTGTAGGTTTTCCACCAGCGAATGTTGTCTTCTTTGGCTCCCACCTCAAGCTTTGCCAGATCGTTTGGCGAAGCCATCTTCCATTTTCCCAAAAAGGGAGGCGGTGGAGGAGTTAAGCGTTTGTCGATACGCGTGTCAAAACGCGAAGTCGTCGCGCAACCCATAAGAACGGAAATAAATGAAAGGGCGATAATAAAACGAGGCATAGCTTGATTAGGCTACGCCCTTTTGAATAAAAGAACAACCCGCTTACGGACTTAGAACGCGTTAAACCGCGAAGGGAAGTGGTCGCTTAGATGCGACCACTTTGCAGGGCTTGAATACGAACCTCGAGCGGAGGATGGGTCATAAAAAGCTTCGCCAATCCACCTTTGTCGCGGTTAGAAATCATAAGAGTGGCAGTTGCGCCCTCTTCAGGAGGGATCGGCAGATCATAGACTGAACGCAGTTTTTGCAAAGCCGCGATCATGTTTTCACGGGATGAATACTTAGCTCCGCCAGCATCGGCGCGGAATTCGCGACGGCGCGAGAAGTAGTTCACCACGATGGAACCCAACAATGTAAAGGCAATATCCCCTAAGATCGTCACGGCAAAGCGAACGATCTCGCGGTATCTTTCTTCGACGTTGGAGGCAACCAAGTTTGCCAAGATACGTGAGAAGAACATCGCAAAGGCGTTCACGATACCTTGAATCAACGTCATTGTGACCATGTCTCCGTTGGCAATATGGGCCACTTCATGGGCTAAAACGCCTTCAACTTCTTTGTCGTTCATTCTTTGCAGAAGTCCCGTTGAAACAGCGACAAGAGAGTTGCTCTTCGAAGGTCCCGTCGCAAAAGCGTTGATGTCCACAGATTCATAAATACCCACTTCAGGCATTTTGGGAAGCTGAGCACGGCGAGCTAATTCATGGACTTTGTTCATAAGAGCGCGCAGTTCAGGATTTGGATTATTGGGTTCAATAACTTTGACCCCATGGAACATCTTTGCCATCCACTTGGACATCAGCAAAGAAATGAAAGCACCGCCCATACCCCATACAAGACAGAAGGCCATCAAGAAGGGAATATAAGAATTCAGACCGGCAAGGCCTAAAAAGCGGCTCACCAAGGACCAGACGATCCCGATGGTCACCATGACCAGAATGTTGGTAAGAACAAATAAACCGATACGTTTTAAAAATGCCATTTAAGAACACTCCTTTTAGAGTCACTATTAATAATGATAACTCTAAAAGGAATGTC
The DNA here is from genome assembly GCA_024711265.1 of Bdellovibrio sp. Taxonomy (GTDB): domain Bacteria; phylum Bdellovibrionota; class Bdellovibrionia; order Bdellovibrionales; family Bdellovibrionaceae; genus Bdellovibrio. The sequence goes on from JANJTG010000449.1 coordinate 1,246, forward strand.
AATGCTATCACATCACGTCGTGACGGGTTGTTTCTGATTCTTTTGCCCAGTTCCGTTTTGGGTGGTGCTAAAATGGAACTTCAAAATATCCTTTTCCAGTTCCACATTGACACGTCCGCCATCGACCAGGCGTCCAAAAAGAAGTTCATCAACCAGAGCTTTTTTCAGATGTTCATCCACACAGCGAGCTAATGGACGAGCCCCATAGACTTTGTCGTAACCCTTTTTCATAAGCCACTTAATCACATCTTGAGAAACGTTCAATTCGACTTTTTTCTCAAGCAGAGTCATTTTAAGCTCATCGACGAATTTCTGAGTGATTTTTAGCACCATGTCTTCGCTGAGATCGCGGAAGGAAACCACGGCATCCAAACGATTGATAAACTCTGGAGAGAACGCCTTTTTAATGGCATCCATAGATAAAGAACTGCGATTTTCTTCAATCATGCTGATGGTTCCCCGGGATGTTTCTAAGGCTCCCGCATTGGAGGTCATCACTAAAATCACATTCTTAAAGTCAGCGACCCGACCGTTGCTATCCGTCAAGCGTCCGGCATCCATCACTTGCAGC
>JANJTG010000451.1 GCA_024711265.1 Bdellovibrio sp.
GGCGGGCCGTATGATTTTGCAGAAAGATTTAACTCCGGCAAGGTTGATTTCAGAAGTCCAATCTTTGAGGCAAGATAAAGCTTTGCGTGAAGAAATGGTTCGGAATATAAAGAGCTTCTACATCCCTCAAGCAGCGACCACAATCGCGAAGGAAATCTTACAATGAAATTACAGCACGCTAAATTTCATTTTGTTGGAATCGGTGGCATTGGTATGTGCGGTCTCGCCGAGCTTTTGCACAATATCGGAGCGAAAGTCACAGGCAGTGATCTGGCCGATAACGCCAATACGGAACGTCTGAAAGAATTAGGAGTCAAAGTCTATAAGGGGCATGCGGCCTCCAATGTCGGGGATGCCGACGTGGTTGTTTACTCGAGTGCCATTCAATATGGAAATCCTGAGATATCTGAAGCTCGGGCGCGACAAATTCCGTTGATTCCAAGAGCGGAAGCTTTGGCGGAAATCATGCGCTTAAAGCGAGGCATCGCAGTAGCTGGCACACACGGAAAAACAACCACCACGTCTATGACATCGGCGATTTTTTTGGAAGCCACTTTAAGTCCGACCATTGTCGTCGGTGGGCGCTTTGAGCTGATTAAGTCCACGGCGATGCTGGGTTCAGGTGAATGGTTGGTGGCTGAGGCTGATGAATCTGATGGAAGTTTTCATAAACTGACACCTGAGATTGCGATTATCACGAATATTGACTCGGATCATTTAGAGTATTTTAAGACCTTTGAAAACCTACAGAAGAATTTTTACGATTTTGCTCTTAAAGTTCCATTCTATGGCAAGGTGATCGCCTGTGGGGATGATCCCATCGTTCGTCAGATTTTCGAGAACTTTCCGAAGCGTATTTTATTTTACGGATTTGACGAAAAAAATGATCTCGTCTTAAGCGGAGAGCAAGGACATTATTCTTTGTATCGCAGTGATCGTCTTCTAGGGGCCAGACATCTTGTCGGGGAATTCAATCTTAAGGTTCCGGGACGGCACAATGCTTTGAATGCTGTTGCTGCGATTTGTGCGGGGGTCGCCGCGGGAATTCCTTTTGCGACTTGTGCAAAGGGACTGCAACGCTTTGAGGGCGTGGATCGTCGTTTTCACTTTAAAGGTGAAAAAAGAGGCATCAAGGTCTACGACGATTATGGGCATCATCCGACAGAGGTGCGTGCTGTTTTGCAGGCTTTCCGGGAAAAGTATCCAGCACAACGTTTAGTGGTTTTCTTTCAACCGCATCGCTTTTCGAGAACTCAGCATTGTTGGCACGACTTTACGACCGCCTTCAAAGAGGCCGATGAAGTTTTGCTCGCGGATATTTATCCAGCAGGGGAAGCTCCGATTCCAGGGGTGAGCAGTGAAAAGTTGGCCCAGGAAATGAAACACGAACACGCGCACTATTTCTTGCGCGATGAAAAGGCCACTCAAAAAGTTCTGGGCCTTCTTAAAGAGGGTGACGTTTTTGTGACTCTCGGAGCCGGGGACGGCTGGAAGCTGGGACTGGATGTCCTTAATCACCTATAAAAAAACAAGGGGCCCGCAAAGGCCCCTTTTTCTTTTAGGATGCTTTCGATTTTTCACCTCTGATAATGCTATTGAGTTGCACCACCGCATCACTCATGACAGTCGACTGGTTAGCCAGTTCCTCAGAAGCGGCGGCGCATTGTTCGGCCGCTGCCGCATTGGCTTGAGTGAGTTTATCCATATCGCTCAAGGCTTTATTAATCTGAGTGATTCCAAGCTCCTGTTCGCCGCTGGCGCTCGAAATTTCGGAGTTCAACGTCGAAAGCTGTTCAATGGTTTTAACGATGGCCTTCAGGGACGCCTCGCTGGAGATCACGACGGAGTGCCCCTGTTCGATCTTGTCGACACTTTCTGTAATTAAAGTAGAGATTTCTTTAGCTGAGGTAGCGCTTCGCTGAGCAAGATTGCGAACGGCTTCGGCAACGACTGCAAAACCTTTTCCGTGTTCCCCGGCGCGCGCGGCTTCGACGGAAGCATTCAATGCGAGCAAGTTTGTTTGAAAGGCGATGTCGTCGATCACAGTGATGATCTCTTCAATTTTCTTTGAGCTGGCCGAGATGTCATCCATGGAGGCGGTGAGCTTTCGAACTTCGGCTTCTCCGAGGCGAGCTTTTTCTTGGGCTTGTTGGGCCAAATCACGTGCTTGGCCTGCGTGCTCTGTATTCATTTTGACCATGCTGGAAACTTCTTCAGTTGAGGCAGAGGTTTCCTCGAGGGAGGCGACGGCTTTGACGGCGGAGGTGTTGAG
>JANJTG010000174.1 GCA_024711265.1 Bdellovibrio sp.
CGTTTGCCTGTAGGTGTTGATGCCGCTTCTCGTGGAGACTTGGATAGAACTTTCGTTATGGATCGAATCAACAATAAGATCATGACAGCCAAGACTTTAAAGAGTGAATTTCAAATCACTGTGAATACAAAAGACGACGCTCAGGTCCTTACTCTTCTTGATGTGGACGCCTTGCACGTCTTTGAAATCGGCTCTGTGGGTTCTTTGAATCTTTCCGATTCTCAGTTGCAACAACTAAAGATGGGTTCAAACAAGTCCAATGTTCGCCAGTGCTCTGCGGATATTATTAAAGCTCTGCCTGCTGATGCTCAAAAAGATTGCGTGATGATCTTGCGCTTTGATGTGCCTGTTTCTTATGTCCGCCCGGAGCTCCCTGTTGTGGACTACGATGGCAACCAAAACGCCACGATTCAGTTCAAACCTGTTCGCGCCGGAGATAATGTCGGTCTTGTACAAATCGAACAAAACGTTCAACCGAAAAAGATCGAAAGCAACAATGAAATGGATCCTCGCTCAACGATCCGCGTTTCAGATATCAAAGGAAAAGAGTTCTTCTTTAAGAGAACTTTGCAGGATGCTCCAGAAACGACAGTATTCCCTGCTGGAATGGCTGGACAGTTGACTATTGTAAAATTCGAAATGGAAGAAAGCCGTCTGGTTGTTCGTAAGGCTGATAAACTCATTGATTTCAAATCCGGCTCCAATGAAACAGACTACGAAGAACTGATGTCTCTTCCCGTGAAGTATCTTAAACACGACACTAAAGATGCGTCGGGAGCTTCTTACTCCATGGAACGTTTGGTCCCTGCAAACCGCGCAGAGGCTGAGTTCATTGAAGTTGATTGGACAAAAAACACCCTCTCTTCCGATTACTCTCCTTATGAGACACTTCAAGAGCAATGCTTTAAGTCCATTGCAGATACGAAGATTTCCGATGTCGACATGAAGTTGGATAAGGGTGTCTTAAACTTCACTTTTAACTACACGGCAGGTCTTTCAGTTTTTTGCCTAGTCGACTACAAAATCTCTAACGACTACAATGGGACTGCTGCTTATCAAACGACAGCTCGCCTGAGAGAGCGTATTTCCTTCAAAGCCAACGATGGCAGCACAGATAAGTCGTTTGTGGCTAAAATCCCTTTCCGCGCTCAAAATGAACTGGGCTACGGTGTGTGGACTATCGGAAAAATCAATCCTACGAAAGAAGGCTTGCACGGCCGTGAAGGACAAGAAGTAAACTTCCCAGTTGTTCATGACTTCCGTAATGGAAAGACCCTGGTTTACACTGTTACCGGTCTTGAGTCTTCTGTTAAGCTTGATCCAGAAATTCGCCAGCTTTACAGAGACACGGCAAAAGATGTTGTGAACGCTTGGGACTTGGCATATCGCCAGGCTTTCAAAGGAACGGCTCTTGAGCGCTCAGGTCGCTATGTTGAGATCCAATTCTCTGGCGACGACGGCGTGAATGCGACCGTCGGTGATTTGGATAAAAACATCGTTCACTTCGAAAATAAATTTAACGATAATCATGGCATCCTCGGGGTTTCCCAAGTGGGTTTCAACCCTCGCTCCGGTATCGTTGTGGCGGACTCTTTGATTGTCTACGCAGGTAACTTGCAACAGTTCGTTGCTGGCTCTCAGCGTAACCTTAAGATCTCTCAAAACTGGGCTGATATGAAGAAAAAGTTCAAAGCTCAGGCTTTGGAAGAATTGGCTAAACAACAAAAAGAAGAGGCCGAAGCCCAAAAACAAGCCGCAGAAGCTGCCAAACCAACAGCTACGACAGAAGAAAAAGCTCAGGCCGCAGCTCAATTCACAAGACAACTTGTGAAAATGACACAAGGTCAAAAGACAGATGGTAAAGCTTTCTTGAAAGCTAGAAACATGAACTTAACATCTGGCGATATTAAGAAAGCCGCTGCTCAAATGAAATCTTTGGGTGCAGGCAAGTTCAACTACGCCGCTCCTCAGATGGAAAGCGCCTGGTTGGATCGCGTGCTGCGTAAGCTTTCTGAAAATCGCTCTATGGACCCCGTTGAGCTGGAAGGTCTTGTTGCCAAAGAAATGTTGGCTTCTAAAGGCGCGAAGCTGTCCGAAAATGACAAATTCGAACTGGAAAGAATGTCCCGTCGTGGTGTTATCCGCGCGAAGATGAATGAAAAGTTCAAAAATGCCCCAGGCTGTATGTTGACCGAGCGCGAATCCATCGCCCGTGACTTCGCCAATCGTTCATTCAAAGAGGCTCTTCGTGAAGAGTTGTTCTTCGACTTGGGCCACGAAATGGGTCACTCGCAAGGTTTGACTCATAACTTTATCGGCTCGTTCGACAAGGCGAACTTCAACAATGAAGATGGTTCTGAGTCAAAACGCAACTACTCTTCAATCATGGACTACATCGAACCCGGCAAGTTCCGTTGGGACGGCATTGGTTCTTACGACGTTCATGCTTTGAGAGCTTCTCACTTGGGACTTTTGGAAGTGACTCCCGAATTCAAAGAAAACCTTCAACAAAAAGGTCTTTCTCGACTTCTGGTTAACGATAAGTTCGTGAGCGTTAACACCCTTCAAGCCAGCTTTGCGAAAGAGGGTTGGAATAACTTCTCTAAACATCAGATCCAGGGCATCTTGAAGCCTTACAAATACTGCACGGACATCCACGTGGGTTATGAACCGACTTGCCAACGCTTCGACTACGGAACATCCGCAGAAGAGATCGTTGAAAATATGGTTCAAGACTACGAAGACACCTACGTGACCAGCTACCATGGCTGGGGCCGCAATGACTTCGGTGTCGCAACTGCAGGTCGCGTGGTCGGCAGAACTATCTCTAATATGTTCCAAATGCGTCAGTTCATGGACGAGTTGTTCTATAAATTGGTTTTAAGAAACGGTACCCAGGAAGAAACGGCTGATTACGTTCAAGCTTCCTTGAAGGCCTACATTTTCTACAACCAGGTTATTAAAACACCGGATGCTCACTCTGCATTCCAAAGTGCTGACCGTTTCATCGCGGTTCCTTATCAGTACAAAGAAACTGATGCGGAAGGCAAAGAGACTGGCAAAGTGGTCACTGATGTTGAAATCGTAGAAAAACGTGCGATTCAAGACTTGGCAACAACAGAGTATCGTATCGACACTATCGGTATTGAATACGACAAAATTATGGCTATGAACTTCTTAACGATGAAAGGGTTCCCTGACTATAAGTACTACGCTCAAAGCATCCAGTTCTCATTCCTTGATTTCGAAAAGTACATCTTGGGAATGACTCCTGAGAGTAGCTTCTTCGTGAACACTTTGACGGGTATGATGTTAGACCAGTTGCAACCAACGTTCACAAATGACAAGGCGATCTTGTCTCCTCTTCGTGGAGAAAAGGCGAGCGTCACTGCGGCGATGAGAGCTTACGCTGGCATCTATGGTATCTTGAATCTTGAGGCCTCCACTTTGAGAGACAAGGACAACTTCGCGAACTTCTTCAAAGTAGGAAGCAGCGTTGGTAAAGCGCCTAATGACCGTGTTGTTCTGAGCCAGTTGGGTGTTTCTGATCAAAGTAAAACGCGTCTTAGCTTCTGGGCTTTAGATAACGCTATTGCTTCAAATCAGATTCTTCAGATCGCGGCAGAGAAGAACTTCTTCTTGCAAAAAGCCAGCGAGATTGAACCTTTGATGGAGAAAATGGCCATCGCTCAATTCCAAGACCTGTTGAGCCAAGGTAAGAATGCAGAAGCTGTTGCGAAAGCTAAGACTGAACTTGTCGCGAAGTTGAAAGCTTTAAATAAGAAAGGCGAAGTTGTTTCTGAAGAGCTTTTGAAAGCAAACCCTGAACTGTCTATCGACGGACAAGTCGAAAACATGGTGGCATTCAACAAGCAAGTGATGTCAGTAGCCCTTGCACTTTTGACTCAACAAGAGGGTGCGGACCAGATTGCTCAACAAGTGGCTCAACAAGCCAATCAGTTGGCTGAAGCACTTCCTTTGTTTGCGCTAGATCAAAAAGCTTTGAAGTCCGGCCTTGATAAAGTCGGCAAAGCTCTAGGCACACAAGAAGGCCTTGAAGCTCTTCAGGAACTGGGTAGTGCTGCCGGTCAGTTAGTCGATGGAACTGAACTTGAAGTTTCTTACGGAATCATCATGAAGAACGTTGAGTTCCTGAATAAACTGACTCTGATGACAAATCCTGAGTACAATCGTTAATTAAGTCTCTCCCGCGCGGGTTCTTCTCTCTCTCCGAACCCGCGCTGTTTTCTTTATTATGGGATAAAAAATCGCAACAATGTTTTCCGAAATTGGGGCCTACTGAAACAATCACTTTCATGACATCCTTAAGGAAAAAAAACCAATTCCTAGGAGGAATTTATGTCTACATGGTTAATCGACCCCGCTCATTCCAGCGCTAATTTTTCTGTGAAACATATGATGATCGCCAAGGTGCATGGTGGCTTTGAGAAAGTCTCTGGTACTCTCCAATACGATCCTTCAGACATCACAAAGGCGTCGATCGAAGCCAGCATTGATGCCGCCAGTATCAACACCCGCGAAACGCAACGCGATGGGCACTTGAAAAGTGCTGATTTTTTCGACGTCGAGAAATATCCAACACTGAATTTTAAATCAAAAAAGGTCGAAAAAGACGGTGAAGACCTGAAAGTGACCGGAGACCTCACTATTCACGGCATTACCAAAGAAGTCGCTCTTGAGGTCGAAGGGCCCACCGCCGAAATGAAAGATCCCTATGGAAATATCAAAATCGGGATTTCTGCGACCACAAAAATCAAACGCAAAGATTTCGGCCTCACATGGAATGCCGCTTTGGAGGCCGGTGGAGTTCTCGTCGGTGACGACGTCGCCATTTCACTCGATATTCAATTCGCCAAAAAGGTGTAAATAAAAAAGGGAGCTTTCAAGCTCCCTTTTTTTATGACTTAAACTTTGGAAAGAGTCCTTCTCCGCGAGTCATAAGCTTCTTGAGCCAGACCGAAAAACTATCCTCAGGCCCCGGCAATCGTTCAACGACAATCAACCCTTCTTTGTGAAGGTGATCGACGATGGCCTTCACTTGATTCTGGGTTTCGTGGGTATGATTGAACTTTACTCCATACCCTGGTGCCGCTGCACGAGGGCTCTTATAAACAACAACACCCGTTACGCTGACATCTTGACCTTGATAAGACCACTTCATGTCCACGCTATCGCCCTCATTCAACAAAGGACCCGATGTCATGAACAGCCCCCCTTGTCCTAGATTTTTAATAAAGGCTTTTGCTCCGTTTGCCAATCCCTCGTGATTAAAGTTGTAACGAGGCGCTGCCTCCCACCATCTCATCCGAGGATCAAAATAAACTTTTTGAACTGAAGGAACTACAAAGTAAGCAACCACGATGAGATCGACAATCACCACTAGTATCAGAGCCGGGAAAGTACTCCAGTTCATACTGGTCCAGTAGCTATAAAGATTGGAAAGAAAAATAAGACCTAAACACCCCAAATAAGCCCAATAACTCCACCGACGACACAGGTAAATAAAAAGACCGGCCATCATGGGAACCGCGACGTAGATAAAGAATAACGGCTTGGGCACCACTTCAAACCAATAATGCCACTGCCCTTGCAGGGTTCTTCCCGAGCGCAAAGCATTGAGCACAAGATTTCCAAAAGGGGCCAACACATGAAGAAGAGCAATAATAATCAGAGACCAAGGTTTTCTTTTCATATGAAAATGATAAGGAACCTCATTTACCTAGACAAGAAAATAATCGTCCAGAAGTTTCTCCATCCGGGAGTTCATCTCCAGCACATTGCGGACAGTTTCAATCTTAACGACTTCATCCATCGGATATACCACCGCCAACTTGATTTCGCGAACTCCATCCAGATACTTCATGCGATACAAGGCCCAGGCATAAGCTTCGAGTTGTTTGAAAGCGGTCTCTGAATATCGTTGCGATCCCGTTTTATAGTCCACCATCCAAAGCGTCTCTCCAAGAACACCCCAAAGATCAATCTGTCCTTGCATCAGAGAGCTTCGATAATTCAAAGCAAAACCCCATTCCACATGACCTTTGTCTATAATCTCCAGAAGAGGCAATTCTTTCGTATTGGCGATAAACTCAAGGGGCTTCCGAAGCTCTTCCTCCGAGATCTTAATCAATGCTTCATACGAAGTGAATTTGAGAGCTTCAAAAAGCCGATGCGCATTCGTCCCCTGTTGAGCCCTAGCAAGTCCAGCCCCCAAAGGAGCCGCCCGCGATGGAACAGTCAAGGTCACAGATTCGGGGGCAACCAACTCTGTCACGGAAATATACTTTCGCCGTTCTTCCACTTCGGGAGCTTTCCATAAATCACGAAGATCTTTCTGGGCCAAACCTTGTTCCGCCATCTTGTGCGGAACGGAGTTTTCAACTCGGACCAGATATGAAAAATCTTTTTCCTGATGCAGTCCTTCTTCCAAATTCAAAGGACAGTGAGCAGCCCAGGATTTTTTTCCGACTTTTTTATCCCACAATAAAGTGACACCAGATTTAGCCCGAGTCAGGGCGACGTAAAGAACGCGATTGAATTCTTCCGTCTCACGACGTCTTAGTTCTTCAGTAATTTGATCGGCCAGAACACTGCCCGCCATACTTTGCGTTTCTTCGTTGCGAACTTTCAAAGACCAGGTTCCGTCAGCCTCTCGGATACTCAGAACCGGCGCATGACTGCTGCGAGGGTCTTGTCCCATTCCCGGCAAAATGACTTGTTCAAACTGCAAACCCTTCGACGCATGCACCGTCATGAAGTTCACCCTTTTGGGCTCAATCACAGGTGTGGCATCCGCGTCCTCGCCACCTTCGTCGGCGGAAAGGGTCTCAAGACTGGCATCTAAAAAATCAAGAAAGTTAAAGCCAGGGCGGCGCTCTTCCTGACTCAATAAGGAAACCACCTTCCACAAGTTGGCCTCACGGCGTCCCGTTGAATCAATCTTCGCCGAGTAATCAAAGAGACCGAGTTCAATCAGAGCTTTTTTGAGAGTCCACGACAAACCCTTGATCTCGCTCATTTGTAGAAGATTTTTTAAAATCTTAATCGGATGAGTCTCTTCTTTCTGCTCCAAAGTCTTCAAAGCTTCTTTCCAAAAAGAGTGTTTGTAACTATGGCAATAGGTGGCAATTTCGCTATCTGACAGTATCACCCACGGAGACCGCAAGAGAGCCACAAAATTAGCATTATCATGAGGATTCACCAAAAACTTAAGCAGGGCCAGGGCGTCCAACACTTCTCGACGCTCGTAAAATCCACTGCCACTGTGAAGTTGTAAAGGAACCCCATAGTCTTGCGCTAACTTCGCAATGTCCTCAAGAGTTTTATGAGTGCGCCCAAGAACACAAATTTGTTCAGGGCTTACCCCTGTCTGCAAAAACTCTTGAATTCGTGCCACGACACTGAGTGCCTCCGCAGAGACCTCATCCTCGTCGCCTGTTTCTGTCAACTGCACATGCACCACGGGATTGTCGTTTCCGACTCGGACCTTATCAGGGGCTGGCGTCATCGCGGCAAACTGAGAACCCAACTTCGTAAAGTAGTGATTGAAAAATTCTAGGACTTCCGGCGATGAACGATAATTAACGAGCTTCACCTGCACGTCCCCGTTTTGTCCTTGAATCTCAGTCACCTTTTCCTGAAAGACCTCGGAACGAGCTCCGCGAAAAAGATAGATGCTTTGCTGCGGATCTCCGACCACGAAAAGAGGTTTTTCACCTATTAAATGGCGCAAAAGCTCCACCTGCACGGGACTGGTATCCTGATACTCATCGACCATCCAAAAATCCCATTCCAAAGAAAATTTGGTGGCGGACTGCGGGGCTTCTTGAATTATCTTATAAGCCAAAGTCTCTAGATCACTCATGGACAGAAGGCCATTTTCAAGTTTTGTCGCCATGAAATCACGACAGAAATTTTTTGCCAGTTCTTCAAAGAGTTCGCAATTCTTCTGATGTTTTTGCCAGAATGCAGGACGATAGCGAGGCTCTTCCAAAAACTTATCAACCCGCTCTCGCAGCTCTTCCAACTCCTCATGCAGACTCAACGAAAAGGGCGGCGTCGCCTTACGAAAAACTGGTTTGCTGGTGAATTCCCAAAAACTCTCAAGTCTTGTGAAAAAGGACTCCCAATCCTGATTCTCCACACTCCAGGGAAATCCTGTTAAGGCTCGAACATATTCTTCCCACTTATCGTTGGTGGTCTCTTGAGCTATCTCGGTGCAGACTCGCTGAATTTTCCCACCAAGATCTTTTAAGACCTTAGCCGTTTCAGCTTGAAGCTGTTCTTGTTCAATA
>JANJTG010000456.1 GCA_024711265.1 Bdellovibrio sp.
ACGGTCAAGGGACGGAAGTTCCTTCGAATCTGAATAACGGAGACTTCTCTGTTATTACCGATCCAGGTCAAGACGGCAACAACGGCGGTGGTCAGAACGGCGGTAATACAACTCCTGATGATGGCGGCAGTTCAACCCCACAACTGCCCAGCGAACCCGATGGATTCTACATCAACAAAGGGCAAGCACTGACATCTTCGACCAATCTCATGTTGGATTTCTATCCTCCCTTCTATGCCGCTTACACCAAGGTTTCAGAGAATGACACTTGCACAGGGGGCGTTTGGGCGGGATACGCGGACAGTGGCTCATTTGTAAGCTCAAAGATCAATCAGAATGTCCCTTTGAGTGTGCAGTTCCGTGACCATGATGGTCGTATGAGTTCTTGTTACGTGCGAAGCATCTTTATTGACCAAGCGGGGCCTGATATCATTTTTGCGAAATACCCTTCAGCTCCTGTTGAGGAAGGTTTGGATGTCGAGATCGTATTCTCTGTGACCGATCCAGGGGCGGGAGTTGCGGAAGTGACTTGTCAATTTGCCAATACCAGCAAGGCTTGTGCTGCCGGACAAAATAAAATCCTTTTCCCCAAAATGGCTGGCGGAGATTACACACTCACAGTTTTGGCAAAAGATAAGTTGGGATTCACGTCCCAGAAGTCTGTGTCCTTCAAGGTTTCCTCTTTGTATAAACAGATGGCGCAGAATGTGAAAGTGAATGAGTATAAGAAAGTCGACATCCTCTTTGTGATCGACAACTCTGGTTCTATGGCTTACGAACAAAAAAGCATGGCGTCTCGTGTGCGCAATTTCTTGGATGTCGTGAAGGGTCTTGATTGGCAGATCGCCGTGACCACCACCGACCCTGTTCACAAAACATTGGGGGATGGTCGTTTAGTTCCTCTGTACGGTAAAACGGGTTCTTATATTTTGACCTCTGCGATGTCGGATGCGGATGCTCGTTACACCTTGGGTATGACTTTGCAAAGACCTGAAACAGGAAGTGGCAGCGAGCAGGGAATCTATGTGGCGTACCGTGCGATTGAAAGATCATTGGCTGCGGCCGGAGGCAATACCAACTTTATTCGTCCTGATGCCCAACTGGCGGTGGTTTTGATCTCAGACGAAGACGAATCCGCGAATGGTCCGAAGAATGATCCTGCGAACTTTGTTAAGTTTGTTCAGGACAGTTTTGCCGGACAAAAAAGTATGAGTTTCCATTCCATCATTGCTCGCCCTGGCGACAAAGCGTGTTTGAGCGGTGAAGGATATTCTGCGGGTTATCGTTACGAGCAGATTTCAAA
>JANJTG010000461.1 GCA_024711265.1 Bdellovibrio sp.
CGGCGGCGGTGGCGCCCTGGCTGGTCGTCAACCCGATGACCGTGCCGGTGGAAACCGTGCGCGCCGCGTTCTCCGGCTTGCCGGTGGACTGGGCCGCGCTGGCCACCTGCGCGCTGGCCGCGGCGCTGCTGCAGCTGGCGGCGCAAGCGCTGCTGCGGCGCGGCCGCGCCCACCTGGAGGATTTCCTGTGAGCACGCCGCTGGTCGAAGCCCGCGGCCTGGGCAAGCGCTACCCGGTGCTGGGCCACCGCGGCGACCGCGCCAGCGCGCTCTGGGACGTGCTGCGCGGGCGCCCGGCGCGCCGCCACGTGAACGTGCTCGAGGGCGTGGATTTTTCCGTGCGGCCGGGCGAGTCGCTGGCCATCATCGGCGAGAACGGCGCCGGCAAGTCCACCCTGCTCAAGCTGGTCACCGGCGTGCTCACGCCCAGCGCCGGCCACGTGCACACGCGCGGCCGCGTCGGCGCGCTGCTGGAGCTGGGCGCGGGATTCCACCCGGAACTCAGCGGCCGCGACAACGTGCGGCTCTCGGCCGCGCTGCACGGCCTGGACGCGAAGGCGCTCGCGGCCAAACTGCCGGAGATCGAAGCCTTCGCCGACATCGGCAGCTACCTCGACGAGCCGGTGAAACACTATTCGTCGGGCATGGTCGTGCGCCTGGGCTTCGCCATCATCGCCGCGGTGCGGCCGGCGCTGCTGGTCACCGACGAGGTGCTGGCGGTGGGCGACGAGGCCTTCCAGCGCAAGTGCATCCGCTGGCTCGACGATTACCTGGCCGGCGGCGGCACCCTGCTGCTGGTTTCGCACAGCCTCTACCACGTGCGAAAGCTGTGCCGGCGCGCGCTCTGGCTGCAGCACGGCCGCGTGCGCGCGCTGGGCGACGTGTTCGAAGTGAGCCAGGCCTACGAGGCCGCGCAGGCGGAAAAATCCGCCGGCGAGGCCGCCAGCGAGGCCGCGGCCACCGCGCGTACGCCGGGCGAGGTCAGCCTCGCCGCCGTGCGCCTGAACGGCGACGCCGGCGACGGCCCGGTGGCGCTGGGGCAGGGCGGCGCGCTGCGCTGCGAAATCGAACTGGCCAGCCGCGACGGCCGCCCGCCGGTGGCCATGCTCGGCTGGCTGCACGCCGATGGCACGCCGGTGTACGGCGTCAGCTCGGAGATGGACGGCGCCGCGCCCGAGGCCCTGGGCGACGGCCGATTCCGCTTCGTGGTGGATTTCCCGGCGCTTCCGCTGCTGCCGGGCCGCTACCGCCTGCGCGCCATCGCGCTCGACGCCGAGGGCCTTCGCCTGTTCGACCAGCGCGAACGCGAACTGGTTGTCAGCGGCGAGTCGCGCGAATTCGGCCTGGTGCGGCTGCCGCATGACTGGAGGGCGCCATGAACCGACTGCCCACCGTGATCGTTCCCATCCACAACGCGCTCGAGGCGCTCGATGCCTGCCTGGCCGCGCTCGACCGCACCCTGCCGGCCGGCAGCGACGGGCTGCTGGCCGACGACGCCTCCAGCGACCCGCGCATCAACCCGATGGCGCGCGGCTGGTGCTACCGCAGCCC
>JANJTG010000467.1 GCA_024711265.1 Bdellovibrio sp.
GGCCGCGCGGCGCCCACGCGCTTGATCTCCCCCGACTCCAGGGCGCGCAGGAGCTTGGCCTGGAGGTCCAGCGGCAGCTCGCCGATCTCGTCGAGGAACAGGGTGCCGCCGTCGGCCTCCTCGAAGGCGCCCTTGCGCGCCACGGCCGCGCCGGAGAAGGCCCCCTTCTCGTGGCCGAAGAGCTCGCTCTCGATGAGCTCATTCGAGATGGCCGCGCAGTTGACGGGGATGAAGGGGCCGTGCGCCCGGTTCGACTGCGTGTGCACCGCGCGGGCGACGAGCTCCTTGCCGGTGCCCGACTCGCCGAGCACCGCCACCGCCGCCGTCGAGGGGGCGACGCGCGCGATGAGCTCGAGCAGGCCCCGCACCGAGGGATCGTTGCCGAAGATGCCCAGGGCCGCCCCGGGCGCCGCCCTGCCGTCGGCCGCCGCGCTCGCGGGCTCCAGCACCAGCTCCGCCTCGCCCACGCGCAGGGTGGTGCCGAAGGGTACCTCCGCCTCGAACACGCGCACCGGGCCCAGCCACGTGCCGTTGGTCGAGCGCTGGTCGCTCACGAGGAAGCGGTTGTTGTTCGCCCGCGTCACCTTGAGGTGACGCCCGGAGACGAATCGCTGCGTCAAGACGAGGTCGTTTCCGGCATCCTTGCCGGCGGTGAAGGCCTCCGTCTGCAACCTGAGCGTCGACTCCTGGGCGCCCGCGCGCACGCGCACCTGCGCGGGCAGCCGGGGCTCCGTCGCGCCCGCCGGGCTCTCGGTGAGCTCCGTGCGCGCACCGACGTCGGTCATCGCCGCCGAGGCGTCGCCGCCGCCGCTCGCGCGGAAGATGGCCCGCCACTGGCCCAGCGCGAGGTCCGCCCCGTCGAGCAGCTCGCCTTCGGTGAGCCGCTGCCCGGCCACCAGCGTGCCCTTGCCGGTCAGGTCCTGCAGGCGGCAGCGGCCCCCCTCGAGGTACAGCGCCACGTGCTGCCGCGAGACCTCCGGGTCGGGGATCACCACGTCGCAGCGCTCCCCGCGCCCCAGCACCACCCGGTCGCCACCCATCGACAGCCGCAGGACTTCTTCCCCCCGGCGGAAGAACACGAGCTCTGGCATGGCGCCGCCCCTACCATGGGGCCCGACCTCCCACCAAGACCCACACCAGCGCTGGGGCGGCCTCACGCCCGATGGAACCCGCGGCGTGGGGAGGCGAGGATGGCGCTCGTGACCCGTGGGGAGGCAGGCCAGGCGGCCGTGGAGACGGCGCTGACGATGCCGCTGGCCGTGTTCATGGTGCTGGGCACCGTGCAGCTCTTCATGCTGCTCCAGGGGCGCCTCTTCGCGGAGCACGCGGCCGCCACTGCGGTGCGCGTGGGCTCCGTGCGCCACGGCGACTGCGAGGCGATGACCCAGGCGGCCATCGCCGCGCTGTTGCCCAGCTTCACCTCGTACCTGGGGGAGGCGACGGGCGGGGCGTCGCCGGGCGAGAAGCTGGCGAACGCCTTCGCGCTGCGCACGCGCAACAAGCCCTTCGGCAACCAGTACCACCCGGGCGCCGACGACGGGCACGACGGCGCGGTGGTGTGGCTGTACCGGCCGTCGCCGGCGACGCGCACGGTGTCGGCCGACTCCGAAGACGAC
>JANJTG010000194.1 GCA_024711265.1 Bdellovibrio sp.
ATGTAAAACCGGTCCAAGCCTCTTGCACGGTGGCGGGTACAATCAGTGAAGCCATTTCGGCGTCGACTTCGGACTATTTGGAACGAGCCGAAAAAAGAGCTTTGGATAAAAAATGTGATGCGATCTACGTGCGAATGAATACTCCGGGCGGAAGTTTGCAAAGCACTCGATTGATCGTGGAGCGTATTTTAGCTTCGCCGGTTCCTTATTTGTGTTTGATCACTCCCAGCGGCGGGCATGCGGGCAGTGCCGGGGCGATTATCCTTCAGGCCTGTCATGTGAATGGTGGGGTCACGGCCACCAATATTGGCGCCGCCACTCCAATTTTGGGAACTGGAGAGAAGACTCCCGAAGATTTGCGCAACAAACTTATTAACGACACCGTTAGCTGGCTAGAAGGGGTGACTAAACTTCGCGGACGCAGTCTTAAATTTTCCAAAGAGATCGTCACCGAAGCCAAGGCTCTCAGTAGTGAGCAGGCTCACAAAGAGAAAGCTTTGGATATATTGGCAAGCAATGAGCAAGACTTTTTACAACAAGCTCAGAATCGCACGGTTCTAGTCGGTGATAAAAAAGAAACCACGGTGAGCGTTGGGGATCTTCAAGCGTTCTTGCCGGATCGTCGTTAGAGAGTTTTAAGTTTCGTTGCGGACCCCGAGTTTGCCTACTTGTTGTTTATGGGAAGTTTGGCGTTGCTGTATGTGGAGGTCACGCATCCCGGATTGATTGCTCCGGGGGTTATTGGCGGAATCGGACTGGTGTTGTCGTTGGTGGCCTTCCATAAGTTGGAGGTGGCCTGGGGTGGTTTGGCTTTGATTCTTCTTGGCATTGCCTTTTTGGTTTTAGAAGTTTTCCTGCCCAGTTTCGGGGCCTTGGGAATTGGAGGCTTGGTGTCTGTTTTTGTAGGAAGTCTTTTTCTTTTTGATGCGGAGACCACGGGCTATTCTCTTCCTCTTTCTTTGATTCTTTCTGTGGTGGCGGTTCTTGCGGCCTTCCTTTTGGGAGTGGGGTATTTAGCGTTGAGGACCATACGGCTGAAGACTCAAGATACGGATGCGGACCTCATGAGTAAAGACGGCGTGGTCAGTGCCATCGACGGCACAGGGCATGGAGGGCAACTGTATATTATGGGAGAAACCTGGAACTTTGTTTCTGAAGATCCTTTGCAGATCGGGGATCGAGTGCACGTGACGGCACGGCAAGGTCTGACCTTAAATGTGAAAAAAATGAAATAAGGAGAGAGTGATGGAATTTATTATAGCAATATTGGTTTTCGGCGGAATCATTCTGACGTCCATGGTGAAAATTCTGAATGATTGGGAACGAGGCGTGGTTTTGCGTCTGGGGAAAGCGGTCGGAGTTCGCGGCCCCGGTCTGATCTTATTGATTCCTTTCGTGGAGCGAATGATTAAAATCGACACGCGCACTGTTGCGATGGATGTGCAACCTCAGGACGTGATCACAAAAGATAACGTGAGTATGCAGGTAAATGCCGTAGTGTACTTCAAGGTGGTGTCTCCGTTAGAGGCGATCACAAAAATTGAAGACTATTACTTTGCGACCAGCCAGCTTGCACAAACAACTTTGCGCTCGGTGATGGGGCAGTATCCCTTGGACGACGTGCTCGTACATCGCGATAAGATCAACTCAGCTTTGCAGGGCATTTTGGATAAACACACTGAGGCTTGGGGCATCAAGGTGACCATGGTTGAAGTGAAGCAGATTGATCTGCCTAAGGAAATGCAGCGAGCAATGGCGCGAGAAGCGGAAGCAGAACGGGAACGTCGCGCGAAAGTTATTAGCGCGGAAGGGGAAGTGCAAAGAGCGCAGAAGTTGCAGGAAGCTTCGATCACTTTGGCCGGATCTCCTTCAGCTTTGCAGTTGGCTTATATGCAAACTTTGACAGAAATTGCGGGAGACAAATCCAATACGATCATCTTCCCTTTGCCGCTAGACATCATTAAGCCCCTCTTGGGTGACGGAAAACAAAACTAGACTTTCATCCTCGCAGGTGATTGCGGTTTAATAGAAGGACAAGGCAGGAAGCCTTGTCCTTTTTTGTTTTTGGCAGTTTTGAAATCTCTACGGACGGAGTGGCGGTGAAACTGATTTGGGCATCTTTGTGTTTCGTCTTTGTGTATGTCAGTTTTCTTTCCGATGCGCAATCCACCCAGGCCCCCAAGCCTGAGGCGGAAGTGGTTCGGGTGCGTTTATTAAAAGGCTCTAAAAAAATCCAGATCACGGGTTTAGGTCTTCGTTTTCAAAACCTCAATCAGCCCTATCGTCAAGTGTCCATTCCCGCAGGGGATGCGCGAAGAAGTTTGAATGCATTGGATTTTGGAACTGAAGCCGAAGTCCGTTTGATGGACAAAGAAGGAAAAAAGATTTGGGCCTTGCGTATCAACAACAAGGACCCTGAACGCCTTTTTTCGGAAAAGTATTTGTTAATTCAAGGCGAAAACCTTCGTTCTGGAGATAAAACGTTACCCTCGCGCGTTCTTTTAAGTGTGAACTCTGAAGACAAGGTGGACGTTGTTGGGGTTGTTCCCTTGGATGAATACGTCGTGGGTGTTTTGGCTAGTGAAATGCCACTGTCATGGCCTCTAGAGACTTTAAAAGCCCAAGCTGTCGCCGCGCGCTCTTACGCATTGGCGGTGATGGAAGAACGAAAGAATCAACCCTTCCATCTGGAAAGCAGTGTCTTGGATCAGGTGTTTCGTCATGTCCTTGATAGTGATGAAAAGGATCCGTTGATTAAAAAAGCGATTCAGGCAGTTCGCGAAACGGCGGGTGTAAAGCTTTACGCGAACAAAGGCCAAGTTCTAAAAGCCTTTTTTCATTCGGACTGTGGAGGTAAGACCACAACGGCGAAGAATGTTTGGAATACCAACGTGAACGCCGGAGTGGCCGTAGACAGCTCCTGTCCAACCAACCCACGAGCCCACTGGAAGCTGACTTTAAGCAAGGATGAGTTGAGTCGTCGTTTGCGTGTTGCAGATATTTCGGGATTAGATTTAATTAAAGTGCCTTCGGAGAATCGGGTGAAAGCTGTTCGAGTCGCATTCAATGGAGCGCCCACGAAGATGGTTTCCGCTAATGAGTTTCGTCAAATGTTGGGTTTTCAAGAGTTACGCAGTTCTCTCTTTGAGATGAAGAAGGTCGGGGAAAGTTTTCTTTTTCAAGGACAGGGATATGGTCACGGTGTCGGTCTTTGTCAGTGGGGCAGCCGTTATCTTGGGCAAAGCGGTCAGAGTTACAGACAGATTCTGAAACATTACTATCCATTAGCGCTTTTAAAGTAAGAAGGAAGAAAAAAGAAATGCCGAAAAGGAGCTCTGAAGAGTTCCTTTTTTAGTTTTGAGAAGGTCTATTTTCTTAGAACGCTAAAAAAACTCTAGCCGCGAACATGAAGACCGCACCTAGAATCAAGACGTTTGTTGCTGAGACTGTCATAAACATATTCCTTTATAGTTTTGATACAATTCCCATTTCGGTAAGATGAGGAAAAATCTTAAATATTTTGTTTATCGTCGAAGTTTTGTGCATCTCAAGATGTGACAGAGTGCCCTTTTTGCGCTTCTTCCGCAGACATTTGACGCCAAACCCCCTTTGTTTCAGCCTGAGAAATTGATGTAAATCTTAATATTTTTATGTACTTAGCCTTAACCCTCTTTATTGGCACAGGCATCGCAAAGAAGTCTTGGTGAGAGGTCCCTATTAAACCGGATCTTTTAAGAGAGGCTGATATGAAAGCGTTCAACTCAAAACTGATCTACCTTCTGGCGGCATTTTCCCTTATGGGAGTAGGCTGCGCGAAGAATACAGAGTTGCAAGCCAATTCCACGACAACTGTCGTAGGCGGCGGAATTCCAGTCTCTCCAGATGGAACGAGCACCTCTTCTTCAACTTCAACATCAACATCTAGTAAGACAGCGACTTTTGTTCCTGTATCGATCTCAGAGTTCAACTCTTACGTAGCGATGCATCCTTTGAATAATCCTTCTGACTTTAAGATCACTGTTGATTTGCAAAGTGCGGGTAACGGTCGCTATGCAGGTTCAGTAAAGCTATCTTATGTGGATACCGGCTACCAATATGAAGGTAAATTTGAAGCTGGCTCTGGAACAAACCAGGATATCTATAAATTGAAAGATGCGGGTTTGATGGAAGCAGAGTTTAACAGATGGTTTATCATCAACAACCAATACTACTTCACCGCTTTCTTCCAAGATGCTTACGGTGCGATCGTATTGGTGATCGATAACTATGTAAACCAAGGTGATGCGCAAGGAACTGGATATGTATCAGGTTCTGTATACTACAAAAACTTTGCACAATCTTATGCGCAACAATCGCCTTACAGAAAGTGCTGGTACATCTACAGCGGTCCTTACAACTGCCGTGCTTCTGCTGTGATTGATAAAAACTCGGTATACCCTGGAGACGGTTATAGAAAGCTTGGAACTTTCAGCGGACTTTCCAAAGCCGCCATCTTTAACCAGTAATCCGCGGCGGCAGCCGCACAGAGCTAAAGCGCTAAGCGCGGAAGCTGAAGTAGAACAGGCGGCGGCAGCCGCACAGAGCTGAAGCGCAGGGCGCGGAAGCTGAAGTAGAACGAAACAATTTTGAAGAATTTTAAAGGAAACTAAAACAGGAGAGAGAATATGGAAACACTTAACAACAAGACTTTAAGTTTTCCAGCAAAGTATTTCACACGAGCTTTCGCTGCGCTGGGAATTGTTTTATCGCTAGTAGCGTGTAACAAAGATGGTGGCGGATCTGGAGT
>JANJTG010000221.1 GCA_024711265.1 Bdellovibrio sp.
CACCGAAATACAATGATCCAAGAAGTTTCGTGGCAGAGACGTTTCCAAGCTCAAGCTATATGGAAGATAAAGAGGCCAGTTGGTGGCACATGAACGATGGGCACCCTGGGGTGAACTTTTCTGATTTTTACTTCGATAAAGGTTATATGGAAAAGGTCATGTTCAGTACGACGAGCGGAATCTACGAGGGCGGAAAGCTTGAGGCGGTTGTCGGAATTGATACATTGGCCGGCGATATCGCTCAGCGCCTAGGAGCTTTCCGTTTAGGGCAAACGGGGGGTGTCATGATTGTCGATGCTCATGGGCGCCCGGTCCTCCCGTTAATCTCTCGAGACCTTCCTTTGATTAATTATAAATATCAAAAAGCTCTTTCCACAGACGACTTCCGCAATATGCCGAAGATCTCCGAAAAAATTTTTAGTATTCAAGGACAGAAAATTCAAGACTTCAGCGGGGCTGACGGAAAGATCTATATTACGTTGGCAAAGCCGATCAAGGGGCGTCCTTGGAATATGGTGGTCTTTCAAGAAAAGAGTGAAGCCTACTCTGGATTATATTTTCGCCTTTTCTTTTTTGGGTTTATTGCTTTGCTTGTCTACTTTGCTCTCACTTTGATGGTTTGGATGACGGGGAAGTATGCAGTTTCTCAGGATAAGGAAGTTCTGGAAGAACTACGGCAGTCTCGTGATAAAGCCGAGGCGGCGACTCGAGCGAAGTCCTTCTTCCTATCCACGATGAGCCACGAAATACGAACGCCTTTGAATGCCATGTTAGGTTCTTCAGAGCTGTTATCAGAGACGGCCTTAAATACTGAACAAAAGGAATTATTGGGATCTTTACAGAGTGCCGGTGAAACTCTTCTGAGTATGTTAAACAATATTCTTGATTTCTCAAAGTTTGAGTCTGGACGAATGCAGCTGGAAAGCCGAGAGTTCTTGCTCAGTGACTTAGTTCGTGAAGTTGAAGCCCTTATTGTGACGGGAGTTTTTAGAAAGGGATTGCATTTTTCTTTCAAGGGGCCAGAGCAAGATCGCTGGGTTGTCGGAGACTCGTTAAGGTTGAAACAAGTCCTCATGAATCTTTTGGGAAATGCTGTTAAGTTTACGGATCGAGGTAGTATTGTTCTTTCTATTCAATCTTCGCCAGGCAAAGATCCTGGATTTGAGTGTTTCTTATTTGAGGTCAAAGACACGGGGATTGGGATTGCCAATGAAAATTTGAGAAAGATATTTGATGAGTTTGGCCAGGAGGATTCCTCTGTGACCCGTCGCTTTGGGGGAACTGGGCTGGGCCTAAGCATATCGCAAAAAATTGTCTCTATGATGGGTGGGGATCTTCAGTGTGAGAGTCAGCAGTTTTTAGGTTCACGTTTCTATTTTTCTATCCAGATGCAAAGTCGCAAGGCCGAAGATTGGGCCGTTCGCTGGAGTCCGCGCAGCCCCTTGTCCTCCGCTCCTTCAGAAGATGCGAAGGTGGGCCACGAAGAGGGGCGACGACGAGTTATGATTGTTGATGATATGGAAGAGAATCATACATTGCTTCGCGCTTATATGAAGAATTTGGACTACGTCGAAGTGGACTCCGCCTTCAATGGCTATGAGTGCCTGGAAAAATGGGACTCTTGCCAATATGATTTGATATTTATGGACGTGCAGATGCCACGGATGTCAGGACTGGATACGATCCGGCGACTTCGCGAGATTGAGGAGATACAGGGCAGAAAACGAACTCCGATTGTCGTGGTTTCTGCTAATAGCTTCATGGAAGACATCGAAAAGAGCACCAAGGCAGGGGCTGACGAGCATTGTGGTAAACCAATTCGCAAAAAAACGGTCATGGAGCTCATTCAGAAATACTGTGTTCCCGATGGCGAAAAGGTCCCTGTAAAATCCTAATACACAGTTAAGTTTCTAACATCTTATCCCGATATTACGAAGATCTTAGGGCGGAATGCTTTTTGCCTCTAGTCATTATGAGACGTGAAATTAGGGGGAAATGTGAATAGAGGTTTGGCAATCGTAGGCGGCTTGTGTCTCGTTTTGGGATTTCAAAACTGCACACAAAGTTCTTTAAGCGGTGAAGAC
This sequence comes from Bdellovibrio sp., assembly GCA_024711265.1. Classification (GTDB taxonomy): domain Bacteria; phylum Bdellovibrionota; class Bdellovibrionia; order Bdellovibrionales; family Bdellovibrionaceae; genus Bdellovibrio. The sequence goes on from JANJTG010000221.1 coordinate 2,085, forward strand.
GGTGCGGTGGCTGATGTTTCCGTTTCGTTACCGTCTTCGTCCAATTCTCCTTCGGTCGGCAGTGCCGATATGTCTTCGACCACGGCCAAGGTTACTTATGTAGAGATTCCTAATGTTGCCGGGGACGTTGAAAGTTTGCAAAAATCCTCTTCACAAAATGGTGACTATCGTCTGGTTGTTTCAACTCAAACGGGAGTCATTCAGTTGATGGATGAGTCCAATGAAAGTCTGCAGACACGCTGTTTGGATGCGGGAAGTTTGCGGGAGCTTAAGACCATCTTGAGTGGATCCAGCGTGTGTGCGAAATCAGTTCCCGATGATGTAATGTGTGCCATGAGATATAAACCGAGCTACGCGGCTTTATACGCCAATGAAAATAGAATCAAATTAGGTGAAGAGCAGGATTCTTGCGGACGAGGTCAAAAGGACCTATGTGGCGGCGTGGCGACTGTTTTCCAGGCTTATATTGATCATCTTCGCCTGCACTGGACGGAAATGAACTGTGAATGAATCGAAGAGTTGAGCTTTTTCTAGGGTGAGATACAATTTGACCCTATGTTTTTTTTAAAAGCTCTTTTTTATGCTTCAGTCAGTTTTGCTCAGTTCGCAAACTATAATTCCATCATTCTCGGAGATCGTGCCGCGGGCATGGGGGGGGCGGGAACTGCTCTTGTTGAGGACACCTCCTCGGCGGCCTTCTACAATCCGGCAAGTCTTGCGCAATCTCAAGGTTCGGCTTTTTCTGCAGCGGCCGGTATCTATAAAAAGTATGACACTCAGTATGGTTCTGAATCCGATTATACGAAAACACCTCTGAAGGTGAGCACCGGATACTTTAGATCCCTACCGGCCTCGACGGGAAATTTGATTCGACGAGAGGGATGGACCTTTGGGTTGTCAATCGTCGTGCCTGAGTACGAAACCTTTAAAGGAGACTTAAACTCGACAACCGATAACACAAGCACCGTGGCCTTTACGGATGAATCTTTATGGGTTGGAGTGGCTTTGGCGAAAAGTCTTTCAGAGACCCAATCCTGGGGAGTCACTTTGTATTATACGGCTCGCAATTTTACACGTTCTATTCAGGATCGTAGTTATCCCAGCGGTAGTCAGGCGATTCTTTTTAACTCTGAGGAAACTCTCTCTGAAAACGCGTTGGTTCCTGTGTTTGGGTATTTTCATAAGATGGATTCTGATTGGAACGTGGGAGCGAGTTTTCGTCCACGGGGAATCCCAGTCGCCAGTCAGGCGACCTACTTTGAATCTTTAACGAATACCTCACCGTACTCGTCGAATCAGATTAATGAGACTGATTTAAGCTCAACAGTTTTTATTCCAGCAAAACTTTCTTTGGGAGTTTCAGCGACGGTCTGGGGTGATATGTTGATTTCAGTGAGTGGTGATTTGTACGAAGGTTTCTCCTATGAAGCTTTGAGTTTTGATGGACGAGGAAGTTTCATCGTTCGTCAAGCGACCGCGAATATATCAGTTGGAGTTGAGAAGAGATTTTTTGATTGGTTAAAATTGCGAGTGGGGGCTTTTTCGAATTTATCGCCTTATCCCAATCCAGATCCACAGTTGAAGAAACATCAGGGAGAGAGAGTCGATCAAGCGGGGTTCAGCGCTAACGTGGTGTTTATTGCGGATAACAAAATTGGTTATACGTTTGGTGGCTACTATACTGGCGGACGGGGTCGGGCCATGGAGCGAGTAAATCAGGATTATACAGTCTTAACCAAGTCCCAGCACGTCTTTACGATGTTGGCTGGGACTCAGTTTTATTTTTAGGGAGCCCCGAAGGGCTCTTTCTTTAAATTCCCAAAAGAGATTTCACTTTGTTAAAGGCCTCAGGAAGGCTTGCGCGATTCGGTGCGGCTCCTTGCGCGAAGTCAGGGCGACCGCCTCCTTTTCCTCCCATCAGACCCGCGACTTCCTTCAAAAGATCTCCTGCCTTTGTTTCCCCGGAGATCTCTTTGGAAACGCTCACGATGATAGGATGAGACCCTTCGCCTTGACCGACCACCACGACAATGCCACTTTGGATTTTGTTCTTAAGGTGATCTGTGACCTCGGCTAAGACTTGTCGATCATCCAAAGCCAGATCGGCCAAAACAAGTTTCGCAGATGAACCTGCTTTGGTTTTAAAGCTCAAAGCTTTTGCGGCAAGATCGTCGACATTGATCTGTCCCCCTTGCAGCTTCTTCATTTCTTTTTCCATCTGTTTGATTTGCTCTTTCAGAGTCTCCACACGATGGGCCAGAGTCGCTGTTTCGCCTGTGGTTTCAAGATGTTTAAGATAGTGAGGGCTTTTTTGGAACCCGGCTGTTGCTAGAGCCTCATCAAGATGCTGAATGGAACTCATTGCATAGCGAACGGCTCCGTCCCCAGTGATGGCTTCGACCCGGCGAACACCTGAGCTGACGCCGGCTTCTGAAACAATTTTGAAGAGACGGATCTGTGATGTGTTTTTCACATGAGTGCCTCCACAAAGCTCACATGAGAAATCTCCCATGGTCAAAACACGCACTTGATCACCATACTTTTCACCGAAGAGGGCCATCGCTCCTTTGGCACTCGCTTCTTTCGGACTCATGATCTCTACTTTCACATCGTGAGCTTGGGCAA
>JANJTG010000251.1 GCA_024711265.1 Bdellovibrio sp.
GATTCTCGCTGGTATGCGAAGGGTCAACAATATTTTGACAATCTCCACGAAGACATCCGCTTAAGAAAATATCTAAAAGATAAGCTTAAGCACGCGGGTGTGGCGAAAATTGAAATGGAACGCGCAGCGAAGAAGATTAAAATCATCATCTCTACTGCTCGTCCAGGCGTTGTTATTGGTAAAAAAGGTACTGGTATTGATTCACTGAAGGCGGAAGTTCAAAAACTTACACCCAACGAAGTTTTCTTGAGCATCCAAGAAGTGCGCAAACCAGACCTCGATGCTCAGCTCGTCGCTGAGAGCATTGCTCAACAACTTGAGAAACGTATCTCTTGGAGAAGAGCTCTTAAAAAATCTATTGCAGCTGCGATCAAAGGCGGCGTGAGAGGTATCAAGATCCGTGTTTCCGGTCGTCTTGATGGTGCAGAGATTGCTCGTTCAGAGTGGTACAATGAGAAGAGTGTTCCTCTTCATACATTGCGCGCAGATATCGATTACGGTACTGCAGAAGCTCTAACAGCATACGGTATCATCGGATTGAAAGTATGGATCTATAAAGGCGATATCTTATCTGCTCGCGAAGTTGAGGAGGCAGGTCGTGTTAAGTCCTAAAAGAGTAAAATGGCGTAAACAATTTGTAGGCCGCGCAACTGGCTTTGCAGTAAGAGGTTGTCACCTGGATTTCGGTGACTACGGTCTTCAAGCGATCGAAGAAGGTCGCTTAACTGCACGTCAATTGGAAGCTGGTCGTATTGCTATCTCTAGAAGTGTTAAGCGTGGTGGTAAGATTTGGTGCCGTGTGTTCCCAAATATTCCTGTTACTAAAAAGCCAGCTGAAACTCGTATGGGTAGCGGTAAAGGTAACCCTGAATTGTGGGTTGCCCGTGTTCTTCCTGGAAAAGTTCTTTTCGAAATGAACGGTGTGACTCGTGAGCAAGCTAAAGAAGCTTTCGAACGTGCAGCTCACAAGCTTCCTTTCAAAACTCGTTTCTTGGTGAGGGAGTAGTTGTATGAAGTTCGTTGAGATTAAAGATCTTTCTGTAACTGAATTGAAGAAAAAAAGAGCAGCTCTTTCTGAAGAGTTGTTCCAAGCACGTATCAAGAATTCAATTGGTCAACTTTCGAATCCAATTGAAATTCGTGATCTTCGTCGCAGCATCGCTAAAATCAATACAGCGATTGTTAAAAAAGTGGCGAGATAGAGGTAGGAAATGAGTACTGAAACTAATACTAGAGGACGTAAAATTGAAGTCGTAGGTGAAGTTATCAGTGACAAGATGGATAAAACTATCTCTGTCCTCATCTACCGCATGGTGAAACATCCAAAATACGGTAAGTATGTTAAGAAGACATCTGTATTCAAGGCTCACGACGAAAAGAACCAGGCTAAAACTGGTGATATCGTTAAGATTCGTGAAACACGCCCTCTTAGCAAATCTAAGCGTTGGACTTTGGCTGAAGTCGTTGAAACGGCTAAGGCGTAGGGAGGGTTGTCATGATTCAAATGCAAACTAGACTAAATGTAGCTGACAACTCTGGCGCAAAAGAAGTTATGTGCGTAAAGGTTCTTGGTGGTTCTAAGCGTCGTGTTGCCTCTATCGGTGACATTATCGTTGTGTCTATCAAAGAAGCTTTGCCGAACGCTAAAGTTAAAAAAGGTGATGTTGCTAAGGCAGTAGTAGTTAGAACTGTGCAAAAGCTTCGTCGTCCAGATGGATCTTATATCCGTTTCGATGACAACTCTGCAGTTTTGATCAACGCTTCTAAAGAGCCCATCGGTACACGTATCTTTGGACCCGTAGCCAGAGAATTGAGAGCTAAGGCGTTCGTTAAGATCGTTTCTTTGGCTCCGGAAGTTCTCTAAGAGGTGTGATGTGAATCGCTTACATACAAAATATAAAAAAGAGATCGCTCCCGCTCTTATGAAACAATTGGGAGCAAAAAACGTGATGCAAGTTCCTCGCTTAGAGAAAATTACTTTGAGCGTGTGCTTGAGCGAAGCTGTTCAAAATCCAAAAATTTTGAACACAGTAGTTGATGAAATCACATCAATCACTGGTCAAAAAGCTGTTATCACGAAAGCAAAAAAAGCTATCTCTAACTTCAAATTGCGTGCTGGTATCCCATTGGGTGTGCGCGTAACTTTGAGAAGAGACAGAATGTGGTCTTTCATGGACCGTTTGAACACTTTGGCACTTCCTCGCGTAAGAGACTTCCGTGGTTTGCCAAATAAAGGTTTCGATGGTCGTGGTAACTACAACATGGGCTTAAAAGAGCAAATCGTGTTCCCGGAAATTAACTACGATAAAGTAGATAAAGTTCGTGGTATGAACATCACAATTTGTACAACTGCTAAAAACGACGCTGAGGGCAGAGCGCTTCTTGAAGCACTTGGCATGCCCTTCAGAAAGTAAGAGGGGTGTAACTTGGCTCGTAAAGCAAGCATCGAAAAGAATAATAAAAGAAAAGAGCTTTCTAAGCGCTACGCTCAATATAGAAAAGAGCTTAGAGAGAAAGCTGTTGATATGAAGCTTTCTGACGAAGAAAGAGCTACAGCTCGCAAGAAGCTTCAAGCTCTTCCTCGCGACACATCTCCGAACCGTGTTATCACACGTTGTGAAATTTCTGGTCGCCCTCGTGGTAACTACAGAAAGTTTGGATTGTCTCGTATCGCGTTCAGACAACTTGCTCTTGATGGTAAATTGCCTGGCGTAACGAAAGCTAGCTGGTAAGAGGATCAATATGGATACTATTTCTCAGTTCCTTACAATGATTAGAAATGCGGGAGCAGCAAGACACGAAAAAGTGGATCTTCCTGCTTCTAAAGTGAGAGCGGGTATTGCTCAAATCCTCGTTAACGAAGGTTTGATCAGAAGCTTCAAAGTCGCAAAAGACAGCAAACAAGGCATTATGCGTGTTTACTTGAAATACGACGAAGCTGGAAACCATGTGATCAACTCAATCGACCGTGTTAGCAGACCTGGTCGCAGAGTTTATGTTAAATCTGACAAGATTCCGACAGTTCGTTCTGGAATGGGTATGTCCATTCTGAGCACAAGCAAAGGAATCATGAGCGGTAAGCAAGCTACTGAGCAAAAGCTCGGTGGTGAATTGCTTGCGACACTTTGGTAGGTGAATCATGTCTCGTATTGGAAAAGCACCCGTTGTTTTTGATAACACAGTACAAGTAAGCGTAACACCTGCTAACGAAGTTGTCGTTAAAGGTGCAAAGAGCTCATTGAAAATCGGCATGCAGCCTGCGATCTCTGCAAAAGTAGAGGGTGGCAAAGTTGTATTGACTCGTAAAGATGACTCTAAAGAAAGCCGCGCATTGCACGGTCTTTATAGAGCGCTTATTCAAAATGCCGTAACTGGCGTAACTAAAGGTTTTACTAAGGGCCTTGAACTTCAAGGTGTCGGTTATCGTGCAAACGTATCCGGTAAGAAGTTGGAACTCTCTTTGGGTTTCTCTCACCCTGTGATCTTCGACATCCCTGAAGGAATCGAAATCAAAGTTGATAAGCAAACAAGCTTGTCGATCACTGGCGCAAGCAGAGAGCTTGTTGGACAGGTTGCGGCTAAAATCCGCTCTTTCCGTCCTCCTGAGCCTTATCTTGGTAAAGGTGTTCGTTACACTGGTGAGCATATCAGACGTAAAGCTGGTAAGTCGGCTGGTAAATAATTGAGGTAAGATATGAAATTGAAATTTAATAAGCATACAAGCGATAGAAAAGTAAATCGCCTCAAAAAGAAAATCAGAATCCGCAAGACTGTAAACGGTACTGCGGAGAGACCTCGTCTTTGCGTATTCAGAAGCGGTAAGCACATGTACGCGCAAATTATCAACGACGTAAATGGCCACACTCTCGTTGCTGTTTCTTCTCTTGGTAAAGATGATAAGTCTGGTATCGAAATGGCGAAACTTGTTGGTATGGAAGCAGCTAAAGCAGCGGCTTCTCAAAATATCAAAGACGTGGTTTTCGATAGAAATGGTTATCTCTATCACGGACGTGTTAAATCTCTAGCTGAAGGCGCTCGTGAGGGCGGCCTCAATTTCTAAGGAGTGATGTGTGGAGAAAGTTCAAGCTCAAGCAGCTGAATTAGAAGAGCGTGTAGTAGCGATCAACCGCGTAACAAAAGTTGTTAAGGGTGGTCGTCGCTTCTCTTTCGCAGCTCTAGTAGTTGTTGGAAACAAAGCTGGCGATGTTGGTTTTGGCTCTGGTAAAGCAGGCGAAGTTCCTGAGGCTATCGGTAAAGCTAGCAGATCTGCAAAGAAATCTGCTAAATCCGTAGCTTTGAAAGATGGACGTACAATCCCTCACGAAGTGATCGGCAAGTTCGGCGCTGCAAAGGTTATTATGAGACCTGCGGCTCCTGGTACTGGCGTGATCGCGGGTGGCGCGGTGCGTGCAGTTCTTGAGTCTGTTGGCGTAAAAGACATTCTTACAAAGTGCGTAGGGACTCGTAATCCTCATAACGCGGTAAGAGCAACAATCGACGGCTTAAAGCAGTTGAAACAGCTTTAATTAGTCGGACTGGTGGCAAAAATGGCTAAAACATTCGTTCTTACTTTAAAAAGATCTTTGATCGGCTGCACACAGGACCAAAAAGATGCAGTTAAATGCCTTGGGCTAAAAAAGCGTCATAGCACTTCTGAAGTGAAAGACTCTCCTGCAGCCCGCGGAAATATTATGAAAGTACAACATCTTGTTGATGTTGTAGTTAAGGGGTAATCCATGAGCTTGCTTAAAACACTTGCTCCCAAAGCGGGATCTAAGCACAGCCCAAAAAGAATCGGTCGTGGTATCGGTTCTGGTATGGGCGGCACTGCGACAAAAGGTCATAAGGGTCAATTGGCTCGCACTGGCGGTAAAGTTCGCAGAGGCTTCGAGGGTGGTCAAACACCTCTACATCGTCGTCTTCCTAAATTTGGTTTTAGCAACGTCGCGTTTGCTAACAAATTTGAGATTGTCAATATCGGACAACTTGCTAAATTTTCTGGAGAAGTAACTCCTGAAACTCTACACGCTGCTGGACTTGTGTCTAAAGGCGCTGTTAAGATTTTGGGAAATGGTGAGCTTAAAGCAGCTTTGACTGTAAAGGCTCATAAATTTTCAGAAAGCGCTAAGAAGGCTATTGAAGCTGCTGGCGGCAAAGTCGAGGTAATTAAGTAGTGTCTGCAATTGAGAGCATCGCAAAGAATTCCGATCTTCGTAAACGTATTCTATTCACTTTAGCTTTATTGGCTATTTACAGAATCGGCGTCCATGTTCCGACTCCTGGAGTTGATGGAACTGCGGTGCTCTCATTCTTTCAAGCACAAAGCCAAGGTATTTTCGGTTTGTTTAATACCTTTACGGGCGGTGCTCTCTCTCAATTTAGCGTTTTCGCATTGGGTATCATGCCCTACATCTCTGCCTCGATCATTTTCCAACTTTTGACTTCAGCGATTCCATATTTGGAATCTTTGAAGAAAGAAGGAGAGCAGGGACGTCGTAAGATCAATCAATACACTCGATATGCGACCGTGGCTTTGGCAATTATCCAAGGTTATGGAATCAGCAGCTGGTTGATGAACTCTACAAGCCCTGATGGACGTGCTCTTGTGACTGCTCCGACAGTGGCGTTCTTGCCGTTTCAAATCATGACTATTATCACATTGACTGCAGGTACATGTTTTATCATGTGGTTGGGTGAGCAAATTACAGAAAGAGGTATCGGTAACGGTTCTTCTTTGATCATCTTTACTGGTATTGCAGCGGCGATTCCCCATGGTGCTCAACAGCTTTGGGAGCTGATGAAGTCTGGTGAGATGCGTTTTGCTGTCGTTTTGTTGTTGATTCTTTTCATGGTGGCGATCATTGCGGCTGTTATCTATATGGAAGTGGCTCAGCGTCGTATCACTGTACAGTATTCACAACGCCAGGGCGGTGGTGGTATGCAGTCAATGCAGACTCCAACTAGCCATCTTCCTATTAAAATTAATTTCTCTGGAGTAATTCCTCCGATTTTTGCGAGTTCGTTGTTGATGTTCCCAGCAACAATGGCGCAATTCGTCAACATTCCTTGGTTGAAGGCTTTGCAAGATTCATTGAACCCATCGGGCACGATCTTTAATATTTTGTTCGTGGCTTTGATCGTGTTCTTTGCCTTCTTCTATACTGAAATCGTATTTAATCCTAATGAGGTTGCTGACAACCTCAAAAAGTATGGCGGTTTTGTTCCTGGTGTTCGTGCGGGTAAGAGTACTGCGGACTATATCCAAAAAGTTCTTGAGCGTGTAAACGTTCTTGGCTGTATCTACCTCAGCGCCATTTGCGTATTGCCGGGTATTTTGACAACTCAGTTGAATGTTCCTTTCCACTTTGGTGGGACAAGTTTGCTGATCTTGGTTGGTGTGGCTTTGGATACTGCGCAACAGATTCAATCTCACATGATCACTCAAAAATACGAGGGCTTCCTTAAGGGAGCTAAGATTCGCAGCAGAAGGGTTCAGTTCTAATGAACTTGATCCTCTTTGGAGCCCCAGGGGCTGGAAAAGGAACTCAATCCGAGCTGCTTATTAAGCGCCTAGGGATGACTCAGATCAGCACTGGTGATTTATTTCGTGCTGCCATTAAAGGGCAGACCGAACTTGGAAAAAAAGCTCAAGAGTACATGGATAAAGGTCAACTTGTGCCAGATAGCATCGTTATCGGCATGGTTGAAGAGGTCCTCCAAAAAGGCGTTAAAGACGTGATTTTGGATGGTTTTCCAAGAACTGTGGCTCAGGCCCAGGCATTGGATGAACTGTTAGTGAAAATGCATCTTTCGATCGGAAAAGCGGTATTTTTGGAAGTTCCGATGAAGATATTGATGGATCGATTGACGGGAAGACGGGTCTGTAAAAATTGCGGAGCTGTCTATCATATCGTCAGCAAGCCTACCAAGATGGAAGGCAAATGTGATGTTTGTGGGGGCGAAGTCATTCAGCGTAATGACGACAAGGCCGAGGTCATTGAAACTCGCCTTAAAACCTACGAAGAATTCACAAGCCCTTTAAAAGAGTTTTATAAAAAAACAGGTAAATACATAGAAGTGGACGGTAATAGGGGCACCGAAGAGGTCTACCAAGAGATCGAAAAAATAATAAAATAGGCTGCTGTATTATTTTTATCTCTAGACTTTGTTGTTTTTCGGTGTTAGCGTGCCGGACCGCGTTCGTGTTTTTGCTGGTATTTTCGCTTCTTTGATGGAAGTGAAATTTAGTATGGGAAGACAGTATGAAAGTAAGACCATCGGTTAAGAAAATTTGTAACAAATGTAAAGTTATCAAAAGAAAAGGCGTTATTCGCGTAATTTGCGAAAACCCTAAACATAAGCAAAGGCAGGGTTAATCATGGCACGTATTCTTGGTGTCGACTTACCTAGAAATAAGAGAGTTGAAATCGCTTTGACTTACATCTACGGCATCGGTCGTCCTCGTGCGGCTATGATTTGCAAACAAGTAGGTATTCCTCATGAATTGAGAACTGAGGGACTTACAGATGAGCATATCGCGAAAATCCGCGGAATCATCGAGCAAAGCTTTAAAGTGGAAGGTGATTTGCGTCGTGAGATCGGTTTGTCTATCAAACGTCTTATGGACCTAAACTGCTTCCGTGGTATCCGCCATCGTAAAGGCTTGCCTGTTCGTGGTCAGAACACTCGTTCTAATGCACGTACTCGCAAAGGACCTAAGAAGACGGTAGCTAACAAGAAAAAAGCCGTATAATCGGGAGTAGCTAGCAAATGAACACTGATAATAAAAAAGCTGTTGCTAAGAAAAAAGTTAAAAGAAACGTTCCCCAAGGGAACTGCTATATCCAAGCTGGTTTCGGAAACGTTATCGTTACGATGACTGATCCAAACGGAGCTACGGTGTCTTGGTCCTCTGCGGGACACCTCGGTTTCAAAGGAAGCCGTAAAGGTACTCCATTTGCAGCGCAAGTCGCGGCAGAAGACGCTGCAAAAAAGGCTATGGAAGCAGGCATGAAATCTGTGGACGTTTACTTGAAAGGACCAGGCGCTGGACGTGAGCCTGCAATCCGTGCATTGGCTGCAACAGGTATGAGAATCTTGACATTGAAAGATATCACTCCTGTTCCACATAACGGTTGCCGTCCACCTAAGCGTAGAAGAATTTAATAGAGGAGATAGTCGTGAGCTGCATTAACGAAAGCGTTTGTAAGCTTTGCCGTCGCGAAAACGTGAAACTTTTCTTGAAGGGTGATCGTTGTTATACAGATAAGTGTTCTTTCGAAAGAAGACCTTATCCTCCAGGACAACACGGTCAATCTCGTTTGAAGTTCTCTGAATTTGCACTTCAATTGCGTGAAAAACAAAAAACTAAGAGATACTACGGTGTTTCTGAGAAGCAATTCGTAAAATACGTACATGAGGCCAACCGTTCAAAAGAATTGACCGGAACTGCGCTTCTTAAATCCCTTGAGATGAGACTTGATAACGTTGTGTACTCTTTGGGTTACGCAAACTCTCGTCGCGAAGCAAGACAGCTTGTTAAACACAATCATTTCTTGTTGAATGGTAAGAGAGCGAATATTCCAAGCATCCTTGTGAACAAAGGTGACGTTATTCAAGTTGCTGAAGCAAGTCGTGAAGTTGTTAAGATCCAAGCGGCAGTTCAATCTGTAGCTAGAAGATCTGTACCAGCATGGCTTGAAGCTGATCATGCTAAGTTCACAGGAACTGTTAAAGATCTTCCAAATCGTGAAGATGTAACAGTAGCTGTTGAAGAGAACATGATCGTTGAATACTACTCAAGATAATTTTACTTCTCGGGGGAACCATGCAAGAGCATTATTATAAATTTTGGAGAGAAA
>JANJTG010000276.1 GCA_024711265.1 Bdellovibrio sp.
AATTATTTAATAAGGCCGATTTCGCGCAAACGTTGCATCAAAAAGTCGTGTCCAGTGATATCAGGATACTTCGCCCCTGTCCCTTTACAAGAAGGTAAGCAGCTCAACATCGCCTGTGGGTGGGGATGCATGAAGAACGGCATGGAATAACGGCTTTGATTCTTTCCATCTTGAGGATTGATCACCCGGTGAGTTGTCGAAGGCAAGACGTCGTTGGTCAAACGAGCCAACATATCACCCACATCCACGATCAATGTATCGGGCTCAGACTCAATATCAAGCCATGTCCCATCACGATCTTTCAGTTGCAGACCCGACGCCGTCGCGGCAGGCAAGATGGTGATGAAATTGATGTCTTCATGGGCTGCGGCGCGAACACAGCGCGGATCGACCCCTTCAGGAATCGGAGGATAGTGAAGCAGTCTTAAAATAGAATTTCCATCTTGGGTCATACGGGCAAAGAAATCTTTGTCGACTTCCAAAGGCATCGTCAAAGCTTCCAACATCACTTTCCCCGCTTCTTCCAAGGCACTAAACAACGACAGGAAGTGTTGTTTAAATTCTGGAACTTCTGCAGGCCAAACGTTTTCGGGATACACCGTCTTTAGAGAATGCCCCTCGGGAAGTTCACGCCCCACATGCCAGAACTCTTTCAAATCCATCACCGGAGAATCTTTAGCGTGCTCTTGTCCAAAGGGAGTGTAACCACGTTGAAATCCCGCCTTAGGCGAAATATATGATTTTTTTACTTCTGTAGGAAGAGCGTAGAACTTTTGCAGAAGCTCGTATGCCTTGTGAAGAGCTTCAGCTTTTACGTTGTGATCTTTAAGGATGATAAAACCATATTCCTTAAGGCCCACGAAAAGATTATCGATAAACTTCGCGCGATCTGCATCGGAACCTTGCGTATAACTTGCAAGGCTCAATGTCGGAACTTTACGAAGAGTGCTGTTTTCTGAATGAGAAGCAGTTTCCGTTGTTCTCACGATTCCTCCCTTGTTAGGTTCCTGAGAACTCTAGCAAGTTGCGCAATTAAAAGGCAACAGCAACTAATTATGTGTAAAAAGAATATCTAAAACCCGCACCAATGTAGGCGTTTCAAATTTGAAATGAATGTCACCGTCAAACAAACGAACCGCATGCTCACTACGATAAGGAGAGCCTCCTTCTTCGTATCCTCGATAAATCACAGGGCGAGGATCTAGCTTCAAGGTTTCTTCGACGATCTCTTGCAAAGCTCTATCAGGATGACGGGTTTGCCATTCTGCCATGAGCTTTGCGGCCTTCTCAGTAAATTCTACATGTATAGGATCCTTGGAAATCTCCGCAGGCCATCCTGTGCGAGCCTCCGGAAGAGCCTCCACTTCAGGAAGATAGGGTTTGATATCCAGAATCGGAGTTCCATCCACCAGATCCGCTCCCGAAACAATAATCCCGTCTTTTTCAACACGAACCAACTCTACCAAGGAAAGGCCAATCGGATTGGGGCGATGAGGACTGCGAGTCGCAAAAAGCCCCATCGTTTTTCCTTCAAGTCGCGGAGGGTGAACTTTGGAATGATAACGAGCCACTTTGTTCTGATGAAAAACCCAGATCAGCCACACATGACTAAAGCCCTCAAGCCCCTGAAGAGACTCCTCTGGCTGCAAATCCGCACGAATCTTCAAGCGCGCCCAGGCCTTCTTCACCAACCCCGGCTGGCGCGGCGTCCCGAACTTATCCCGAAAACAAGACTCTAAATACCCAATAGGCTCCATCATAGGGTACGCCGTACCTTTTTGAATTGCCTCGCGTCAAGGACTTTTGAATAACAAGCTCTTTTCGGGTGACAAGGTTTCGAGAATGCATAAAACAAGGGCAAATAACACAGGGAGGGTCTATGAAACACCTTATTTTAGTAGCAGCTCTCGCATTGGGAGTTGGCAGCACTGGTTTTGCTGGCGAACTTGATAACGAGTCGTCTGTAACCAATCAATCTATGAACGGCACTGTCGTGATCCGCGTTGATACCCGCAACAACGAAACTTCTGTTCTTGCAACAGACAAGGCCGTTGGAAGCGATGCTCAAGCGCAAGTTTTGGCACAAACAGGGTCTTTCCAATCTATTCCCGCCGTTCACCTAAAAAATGAATTGGACCAAGATGGCGGCGCTTCGAGCTGGTACTTCTACAGCGGATACGACTACTACAGCTATATGTATTGGTATGGCTCTTGGTACACACCTTGTTATTCATACAGCTATAGCTACTATCGTTACTATTACTATTCCAATTACTGGTGGTAAGAAACGAGGGAGCAGTCCTTCACCGAGGCTGCTCTTCTCTAAATAAAAGGGCGAGCCTCTGCCCATAAGAGGCCTTCATGAAGGGGTTCTGATGAAATTTCTTATCGGCTTGACGAGCGTCTTGTTCTCATTTCATTTTTCTTGGGCCAGTTCACCCTTTGAAAATATGGAAGGTTATAAAAACTCACTTGGGTTTTCCAAATTCTATTCCCAACAAAACCCCGGGCGTCGCCTGAAAGTGGCCGTCTTAGATAAGGGCTTCCACGGATATCAGCGTGAAATCGGGCGCACTCTTCCTGCGGGAACCCGCTATGTCCCCGGTCCCGTGGCAAACCCCGAAAATCAAAATGTTGAGCACGGACTTAAGATGGCGCAAATCCTGGTCTCGCTGATGACGGATGATATGCGCTCCACTCAATGGATGCCCGAGCTGACTCTTTACAACGTTTTTGGTTATTCTAATTTTAAAGCTGCCATTGACGATATCCTCACTCAAAAAGTCGATCTTGTTCTGTATTCCGAAGTTTGGGAGTACGGCGGAAACTTTGACGGCACCGGCTTTATCAATAACGAAGTCAACCGCGCCACCCGTAACGGCGTCATTTGGGTGAACGCTGCCGGGAACTTTGCTTTAACAACTTACAATGCTCCCGTCCATACCGTGAACGATGCATGGGTGCAGCTTCCTGATCAAAATAATGCCTTGGCAATTCGTTGTGAGAATCGCAACGGAAAGTGTCCTGTCAAAGTTGTTCTTTCCTGGAACGACTTCAAAAACGACGTGGAGTTAGGCACTGATAAGGATTTGGATTTGGCTTTGACCGACGATCTTTTAAATATCGTCCAAGTCAGTTCTTTAAAACAATCCAAAGATCCTCAAGAAAATCGTCCTGGGTATTCCAAATATCCTCGCGAGATTATCTCTGCGGAACTATCTCAAGGTCTTTATTTTTTACGCGTAAAAAACCGTTCGCAAAATTTCGGCAACCGCGATCAGCTGCGCATCACCGTGGATGGTGAATTCATCGTCATGCCTTCTCATTCCCGGGGCGAATCCATCCTAAATCCTGCTGACAATACGACGGTCATCACCGTCGGAGCTTCAGACTCTGAAAGATCTTCAGTTTCATTTTCTAAAGACAAGCCAGACCTGCTAGCACCCTCGTCGATCCGTGTTGCCAATGGAGGCGAGTACCGTGGCAGTTCCAACTCTGCAGCGATTGTGGCTGCGGGCCTAGGTCTATTGAAATCTCAAGAGCCACGCATGACCCGCAAAGATCTTTTGGATG
>JANJTG010000036.1 GCA_024711265.1 Bdellovibrio sp.
AGTTGCAGCCATTCTTTTCGTAAATTGGAGAAAAATCTCAAAGCCTCAAATTGAGAAAATGTTTAGAAACTCTCGAAGGTGCCTTTGTCTTTGTTCTTGCGAACCCGAGGTACGGCAAAAACTTGATTGTGGAATGAAATATAAAAGCCGGGCGTAAGAAGTTTGGCGGACAAAAGGGCTTCTGTGACATTCTGAGCGGCATCACTATCTTCAAAGCCCATGGGAATCATTGCGCCGGTAAAAACCACGGGCACTTTGGGGGTCCCAATTTCCTTGTGACAGTGTTCAGCGGTCAAGCTCATCGTGTCAGTGCCATGAAGAACCACAATCGGACATCCTCTTTGCATTTGATCTTTTACAGTGGCCGCAATCAATGAGCGGTCACTGTCGGTCATATAAAGGGAATCTTTGCTTAATAGTGGATAGACCATGATGTTGGTGTAAGGAAGACGCATCTTGGAAAGAATGCGGTTTTTGATACTGGTTCCGCGATTTTCCAAGGAGCCATCGAACTCATTATAGGTCTTTTCGATAGTTCCGCCTGTGGTGATAATAACAACATCTTGAATTGTAGTGCCCATGGCTCGAGATCCTAAGATAATATTAAAAAACTAGCAAGAACTGCCGGTATTCACGGGCGTAAATCCTTACCAGACATGGATGACTTCGTATTCACGCACCTGTTCGCCAGTTTCAACAACAGCGATGTCACCTTGTCGTAAATCCTGAAGGGCTTCTCCGAGGGGACTGTTGGGGGTGATCACTTGGATGGAGCGTCCTTCAAACATGACGCTCAAGCCTCCGCCTTTGGCCATAATGAAAAAGAAGCTGTGCTTTCCATTGTATTCCACTTCCACTAACGCCGTGGAGTTGATTTTGTCATCAGGTCCAAAATTTTTAACATCCAGATGTTTGTAGATGACCAACAGCTCTTCAATCTCGGCAATACGCTTTGCTTGGGCTCCGGCGAGGTAGGAGGCTTCCAGTCCGCGCGTGTCGTATTCGTTTTCAGGTTTGCTTTCTTCGTGAGTCGCCGCTTCATAAGTAGCCAATGCCGCTTCTTTGAGAACGGCCATGTCTTTTTCAAGTTGAGCACGAATTGTTTCAATAAGTTTTGTTTTGTCCAAGCAAGACCTCACATGAGCTATCAGTATTGTCTTTTGAGAGTCCGCAGGCAAATGATCTTTTGAAAGAGAGGAGGACCTGGCGGGGGGCCAAGTCCTCGAGGGAAGGAAGGATTGATTAGTGGGAAGGTGTGTCGGTTTTAGACTGGATTTCGATTCGACGAGGTGCTGCCACTTGAGTTTTAGGAATATGAAGATTCAGTACTCCGTCTTCATAGTGGGCCTCGATCTTTTCGACATCCACATTTGTGGGCAGTGAAAAACTTCTGGCAAAAGAGCCATAGTATCTTTCTATTCTATGTCCTTTAGGTTCAACATCGGCTTTCACCTCGCGCTTTCTTTCTCCTGAAATTGTGAGAACGTTTTCATTCATTTCAATTTTAATATCTTCTTTTTTGAAGCCAGGCAGATCCATGCACAGCATGAAGCCCTCATCCTTCTCGGAGACATCGCAAGCAGGAGTGTAAGTGCGCTCCGCTGCAGCCATTGCGGGGGCTCTGCCGAAGTCTTCAAAGAATCGTTCCATCTCGTTGAAGATATCTGAAGTAGCTGCTCTGCGTGTTGCCCAATAAGGTGTTAAAAGTCTCATGAGAACCTCCTTTACGGTTTTCCTCTTACGCCTTAAACATGGTGTTTGAAATTTTCTTGTCAAGATGTCGAAAAGTTTTTTGACCAAGGCAACGGGTCCCTTGTGTTCTCTTTTTGATTTGTCAAGATGGGCCCTAAGTCATTGTATTTTGTCGGTTCTTTTTAGACTCTCGCCGTGACTGTGTTAGTATTATTTTTTTTAGGAGATATTTGTGAAAGTTGCCGTCGCGGGAGCCAGTGGTTTTGTTGGCAAGGCCTTGATTGAAGAACTTCAAAAAAGTTTTGAAGTTGTGGCGTTAAGTCGAGCCGCAAAAAAATCCCAACAAAAAAATATCGAGTGGCGTTCCTGTGACCTATTCAGCTTATTGGACGCAGAGAACGCTCTTCAAGGGGTCGACGTTGCGATCTATTTGGTGCATTCCATGCGACCTTCGGCCCATTTAACCCAAGGGACTTTTGACGACTTCGATCTTATCGTTGCTGACAATTTTGTGCGAGCTGCGGAAAAGTGCAAGGTTCGGCAGATTATTTATCTTGGTGGCATGAGACCTGAAAATCCACAAGAGATCTCGCGGCATTTGCAAAGTCGTTGGGAAGTGGAAGAGGTTTTTCGAAAAAGCCCGGTTCCCACAACGGCTTTAAGGGCAGCGGTTATTTTGGGTGCGGAAGGGTCTTCTTTTCATATTATGGCCCGTCTTGTGAATCGTTTGCCGGTGATGGTGTGTCCTGCCTGGACAAAAACAAAAACTCAACCGATTGCCCTTCGGGATGTCGTTGCAAGTTTGATTTTTTGTGTGGGTCGAACGGATTGTTTTAACAAGATCTATGATATTGGAGGGCCTGAATCTGTGAGCTATCTTGAGATGATGAAGCTCATTGCGCGTATTCAGAGACGACGTCGTGGTCTTCTGACAGTTCCATTTTTAACACCGCAACTTTCGACTTTGTGGGTTTGTCTTGTCACGGGGGCTCCTCGGGCTTTGGTGCAGCCTCTGGTGGTGGGTTTAAAGTCTTCTTTGCTGGTCAGTCCTGAAAGAAAGCTTGAGATTCCGGGTTATCATTTTACAGATGTGAAGACGGCGTTGCAAATAGCCCTTGGCACTTATGATGAACACAAGTCACCCTTGGCTTTCCAAGGAGTTCCTGAAGGGCCTCACGTAGTTCGATCTGTGCAAAGACTTGTGTTGCCCCAAGGGCAAACTGCGGCGAGTGTTGCGCAAGCCTATCTTGAATTTTTGCCACAGATGCAGCCGGGATTTCTTAAGGTGGAGGTGAGTGGCAACTGGATTTATTTTTGTTGGCGTTTTCCCTTCGTGCGTCTTTTGATTTTAGAGTATTCTCCGGACCGAAGTTGGACGGATCGACAGCTCTTTTATGTGCGTGGTGGATTGCTGGCGCGAAAAACGGCTCGTGGACGTTTGGAGTTTCGTACCATCTTGGGGGGCGAAGCGTTGATCGCAGCCATTCACGATTTTGAACCACGGATGCCATGGTACTTATATCGTTGGACTCAAGCCTTGATTCATCTATGGGTCATGAAGCAGTTCGGACGTTACTTGAATCAACACAAGAATTTGAGTTACAGTAAGCACAACAAAATCGAAAGGCCGTTATGACTGCATCTTCGACGCATTCTATTGTGGTTGGTTATATTCTGTGGATCTTTGGTTTTATGGGGGCTCACCGCTTCTATTATGGAAAACCCATTTCGGGCACGATCTGGTTTTTCACTTTTGGTGTTTTGGGAGTTGGCTGGTTTATTGATCTCTTTTTGATTCCCTCAATGGATCGTTCCGCAGACCGTCGCTATAAGACAGGCCCGATCGACTATAATGTGGCGTGGTTGCTCTTGACCTTTCTGGGCATGTTTGGAGTGCATCGTTTCTATATGGGTAAGTGGATCAGTGGTTTGATTTGGCTGTGCACGGGTGGACTCTTTTTGTTGGGATATCTTTATGACTTTTGGACGTTGAATGAACAGGTGTCTTACGCCAACGGAGAGCCCGTTTGATGTTAGGAAATATTCTCGTCGTTCTTGTTGCCGTACTTCATCTTGTTTTTTTGTATATAGAGATGTTTTTGTGGACGAAGCCCTTAGGGCGAAAGATTTTTCGCAACACTCCACAAAAAGCGGAGGACTCGGCAATTCTTGCGGCAAACCAAGGTCTTTATAATGGATTTTTGTCCGCCGGTCTTTTATGGGGAGTTTTTCACCCCGATGTGATGGTGGGTGATCAGATAAAGTTCTTTTTTTTGATTTGCGTGATTGTTGCCGGTCTTTATGGGGCACTGAGTGTCAGCAAAAGGATTTTCTATATACAGGCTTTGCCCGCTCTTCTGGCATTAATCGTGACTTTTATGCTGAAGACGTGACACTAATTTAGTGAACGATTCGCAATAAAGAGCCACTGTGAAAAAACAAGAGGGCTAAATAGGGAACGGTGAGGGATGCCAGAATACCCCAAGGTTTTTGGTTGTGCAAAATGTGCAGCCCGGTAATGACAAAAATTAATGGCCCAAAGATAAGTAGACTGGCTGGAATCATAAAGCCCAAAAGTAAAAAAGCTCCGAAGATGATTTCCAGAATCTTCACAACAGGCATGATGAACTTTGTTTCAACACAGGCTTCGACAAACTTATCGATGCCCGGCCCTGACGGCGGAATCTTGACCCAATGAAGAAAGCCATTGAGTCCCCAAAAGACCATTTGCAAACCGAAAGCCCACCGGAAGATAATCTCGATGTAATCACTCATAATTTAAGTCTATCTGAAAGGGGACCAAGTATGAAACTCTATTTTTCACCAGGGGCCTGTTCTTTAGCTCCACACATTGTTTTAGAAGAGCTGGGAATGAGCTATCACGCCGAATCTGTTGATCTGGCTTCAAAAAAAACCTCTTCGGGCAAAGACTATAACCAGATCAACCCCAAAGGTTCTGTTCCTTCCCTGGAGCTGAATGACGGAGGCCTTCTTACGGAGTGTGCGGTTTTGCTCCAGTATCTTTGTGATCAACATCCTGATAAAGAGCTTCTTCCAAAAGCAGGCACCGAGGCCCACTATCGGTGTTTGGAGTGGATGAACTATATCGCCACTGAAATTCACAAAGGTCTTGGGTCTCTTTTTGCCGCAGAACGAATGTTCCCGCAGAATGCGGAAATGGCCCGTGATTTCAAGATTGCTACACTCAAGATGATGGATCAAAAGTTGAGTTTTCTTAATAGCCACTTTAAGACCAGTGACTACTTGATGGGTTCTCAGTACACGGCGGCGGATGCTTATTTGTTTGTGATTCTGGGATGGTCGAAATGGTTGAAGGTGGATATGTCAAAGTATCCATCTCTTTTTGCCTTCATGGAGCGTATGATGGGTCGTCCGGCTGTGCAAAAAGCCATGAAGAAGGAAGGACTTCTTCAGTAAGGGAATGATTCTTACCACTGGACTTCGAGAAACCTCCCTGAGTTCTTACGCTCTTTGATAGCGTGGAATGAAGCGGAGGTTTTTTTATGGACTTAGACTTGGCAAAACTGGACAAGGAAATTGTGAATAATGACGTCTATGACCAGTTGGCCGAGCGCTGGTATGAAGCTCAAGACGATCCTATCGCCTTGCTAAGAAATCAGCACAAACTTGAGATGCCATGGATATTGGAACAAATTCGTCGCCATATCGGATATCGTTCCGAGGTCCTTGATATGGGGTGCGGGGCCGGATTCTTGGCAAATGATTTGGCTTTGGCAGGCCATAGTGTCACTGGCATTGATCTATCCACCTCGAGTTTAAAGATTGCTGAATCGAGAGATAAAACGCGCACCGTTCGTTACCAGCAGGGTGATGTATATCAGGTGCCCTTTCCTCGAGAAAGTTTTGATGTCGTTGCGGCAATGGACTTGTTGGAACACGTATCGGATCCCCAAAAGGTCATTGACGAGGCCACTCGTGTTTTAAGGCCTGGGGGGCTGTTCTTCTTTAATACCTTCAGTAAGAATCCTCTAGCCTGGTTGGTTGTTATCAAAGGAATGGAGTGGTTTGTAAAGAACACACCTAAGGACTACCATGTATATTCCCTTTTTATAGATCCCAAGCAGATACGAGTGTGGTTGGAAGAGGCGGGTCTCCAAGAGATGCAGATCCGTGGAATTCGTCCCGTATTCGCACAAAAGGCTTTGCTTCGTCTTATGAAAACGGGCGTGGTGCCTAAGGAGTTTCGCTTCACCTTCTCTAAGTCCACGTTGATTTCATACACGGGCTATGCGAAGAAATTGAGAGAACAGTGAAGAAGACTCAATTTCAAAAATGAAACTTGTGATAAAGTAAACAGATGATTATAGATATTCGCCTATGAACGTTTCGATGGTTTTTCGCTATATCAGTCTTTTAATGACGGGACTCATGGCAGGCAGCTCCTTTGCCTTTGTGCTGGGGATGGGGCCTGCTATGGAGCGACTGACAGTGACCTCCTATATCGAACTTCATCAGTCGATGGAGACGGTCTTTGCCTCTTGGACGCCATTTTTCTATTTAACCCTCACCCTGATCATCGCCGCAAACTTATTTGTGCTTCGTAAGGAATGGCGGTCTTTGGAATTTATGCTGGTCGCCTTTGCTTTGCTGTGCATTTTGGATGAGTTGGTCATGACATGGACGGGGAATCTGCCGTTAAATCGAGTGATTAACTCTTGGCAGATGATGACCCCGCCTGCGGATTGGGTGGAAGTCCGCTCGCAGTGGGTGCGTTTTATGTACATCCGCTGCGCTTTATTGGTTTCTGGTTTTGGGCTTCTTCTAGCTTCAAGTTTCTTTATGAAACAGTCTCGGGCTTCCCACTCAAATGCTTTTGTTGCCGTTTAGGAAGATTTGACTTCTCTTTGCGGCTGTCGTCATCACTAGAATCCCTTTTCTGAGGATACTCTCTTAAAAACTTCGGTACGTCTATTTTTCCCGCCGCCGCATAGTCTTCCAAGATCAGTGCTTTGGCCTGGTCTTGAGGCCACTTCAACTCATCTTTTAAATACAAATAAGCACTCTCAAACAGGCTTAATTGGGCAATTCCGAAAGATTGGGCGTGACGGATCGACAAGAATTCATTGAACGCGAAAAACTCCCAAAAGAAGGATTTGTCTTCACGTAATTGAGATCGTTGTTTGAATGTAGCAATCAACTTTTTAAAGGTACCACTATTGGCGTAGAGATCCCAAAACTTAGCAAAACGATTCATCTTTTGCAGAGTCATAAAGTTCATCGTTTTAGTGCGAAGAACTTGGTAGGGCGGATGTGTGGCATAGACCATCTCCCACTCTTTATCATGACGAGCAATCGGGGCTCCTTTAAGTCGCTTAAGAATCCCGACTTGGATTTCATCGGGACTAAGTTCGGCCAAGGTATCAAACCCTCGTGCAAAGCTCTCAAGATCTTCCCCCGGGAGTCCGGCAATTAAATCAGCATGGGTATGAACTCCCGTTTCCGCAGCGAGAAAGCGGAAGTTGTCTTTCACCTTCTCATAGTCGTTGCGACGACTGACAAGTCGGGCGACCTCAGGGTTCCAGGTTTGAATTCCGATTTCAAACTGCAGCGCCCCCGCCGGAAATTTTTTGATCAGCTCGCGAATTTCCGTCGGCAACCGATCCGGTACCATCTCAAAATGCAAGAAAAGGCCGAGATGAATGCGATCTAAGAAAAACTGAAGGATTTGGGTGCAGGTCGTTGGACTCAAATTGAAGGTGCGATCGATAAACTTAAACTGCCGGGCTCCGCGCTGAAGAAGTTTTTCAATTTCAACAAGCAAGCTCGCGGTATCGAACGCGCGCACGGCTTTGTCCAGTGACGAAAGACAGTACTCACAACGAAAGGGGCAACCCCGGGACGCTTCGACATAGATGACGCGATTTTGGATATCTTCCTCAGTATAAAACCCGTAGGGAGTCTTGATTTGTGTTATATCCGGCAGGGCCCCGGTTATATATTTCTTGGAAGGAAGCAGACCTTTTTCGAGATAGTTATAACAAAACTCATAGAAGAGAAAGTCGCCCTCACCCTTGATGGTGAAGTCGGCAACTTGACAGATGTTCTGTGTTTCCGTTTCGTGGCTGACCTCAGGCCCCCCGAGGACGACCACGGTTTCAGGGCTGATCTTTTTAATCAAAGAAACCAGCTCCAAAGACTCTTGGGCGTTCCAAATGTACACCCCGAGGCCAATAATTCTGGCATTTTGACGCAGCAGTACCTCGGCGACATCGCGAGGATCTCTTTGGATGGTGAACTCCATGATGTGGGCCCGATCTTGGAGTTCTCCGAGATTGGCCATGAGATAGCGAAGTCCAAAAGAGCTGTGGGGATAAGAAGAGTTGAGTGTTGTGAGCAAAATGTCTTTGGTCATAGCGAAATATCTTAATGCATGTTGAAAAAATAAGCGAATTGTCTTTGCCAACATGAGGACAAATTCGCTACCATTAAATGGCGGTAATTTTTCTTCAAAGGATTGAAACATGAAAACTGCCATGATGGCGCTTTTACTCATCGCATCCACGGCAACGGCTCACGTTGCGCCTCTAGAAAATTTCGAAACAAAACCGATTCTTGCTGATCTCAAAGATCTGCGAGCATTGAACATTCCTGTCTTGGCAAAGGATGAGGATGTGGAGGTTGGTTACGCGATTGTAACTCCTCTGATGCAGCAAAGAATCCAAGAGCGAGCTCACTCTGTTGGAAAATGCGGGGGCTTCGAGGATCTGAGCCAGGACGTGATGCTTCAGTCGCGTGGATTTGATCACCTTCTGACAGAAATGGCAAAAACCAAAGAAAAGAATGATCTCTACGAAAGAGCCCCCTTTAAGATTCTTTCTTTGGAAAAGAGTAACCAGATCGAGGCGGCCCTGACTGAAGTGAGTGAATCCAATTTGCGCAGTTACGTTCAGTGGCTTTCCGCTTTCCCGAATCGTAATAACCGTGATTCTTCGCCAAACAAACACGTTGTCGAAATGAAGCAACGTTTGGAAGCGATGTTGGGGAATGCACAAATTCCTTACGAGATTTCTGAAATCACACATTCCTCGACAAAACAGAATTCTTTGCGTGTGCGTTTGATCGGAAGTCAGCGCCCCAATGAGATCGTCGTTTTGGGTGGACACTTAGATTCCATCAATCAATCATGGGGCGGCGGAAGTCAGGCTCCGGGAGCTGATGACAATGCTTCTGGTTCTGCAAACTTGATCGAAGCTTTAAGAATTTTGATGGACAAACCTCAACCTCAACGCACGGTCGAGTTCTTCTGGTATGCGGGTGAAGAGTCCGGCCTGCTGGGTTCTGCGGAAATTGCCAAACAGTATAAGGCCGAGAAAAAAGATGTCGTCGCTGTTCTTCAGCTGGATATGACTTTGTTCCCAGGTTCCGGCGAACTTGTGATTGGCAGCATGACGGATTTCACTAGCTCTTGGTTGCGCGACTATCTTAAGGCGATGAACGAGACTTATTTGCATGCGCGGATTGTTGACGACAAGTGTGGTTACGGTTGCAGCGATCACGCTTCGTGGAATCGTCAAGGGTATGCGACGTTGATGCCCTTTGAAGCGACCTTCAGCAAAAGTAATAAGAACATCCACACGTCTCGCGATGTGATTTCTCCAGAATCCAACTTCAAACATTCTGCCGTCTATACAAAGATTGCCTTGGTGCTTGCGATGGACTTGGGCAACAGCCAGGCGCGACAGCCATATTAAAAATTTGAGAAACAAATAATGTAAAAAGGGATCTGTGTTTCACCAGATCCCTTTTTTATATCATCTTTTCAAGTCTCTTCACGCTGTTCTTCACGTCTTCGATGGTCTCGTCATAGTTAGAGTCTTTTCGGCCCAGCAGATATAAAGTGTGTTTCCAGTACCCGGCTTTGGGGCCAAGGGTTGTTACGGCTCCCGTTTTGACTTCATCGAACACATAGGGAACCGGAAGAAACCCAAAGCCGGCATTATCAAGAATCGCACGGGCCACAACCGACATGATGTCGCTTTCCAGGACCACTTTTTTGCGTGCTTTGATCTCCTGAAAGAACAAATCCGTCTCATGACGAAGCTTCATTTTGTAGGAGGGGATGATGAGCCCCAACGGAAATGAGTTGATAAAGTCGGCAGCCGAGGTGTTGCGGGAAACTCGAATCTTGAACTTTTTGAGGTTCTCAGTGGAAACGATCAGATTCACAGGCATACTGGCTGAGGCCAACTCTTTCACATCCTCCACATAGATCGGTTTGTTGGTGAGGAGAAGGTCAATTTCTTCACTGCGCAGCTGCTGCAGAAGAATTTCAGAGGGCGCCGAGCTGACAAAGAATGTTTTTTGAACGTCTTTTCTTTTTTCATGAATAAGAGGACTTAAAAGATCCGCGATAAAGGGTCTTTCAACTTGATCTGTCACACCAATGCGAATGCGCTGGCTTTGTTGTTCGCTCGGAGAACGCAGAGATTCAGCAAACTCTGCTGCGATATCGAAGATTTTTTTGGAATACGCAAAAGCTTTTTCTCCCTCAGGAGTGAGCTGCAGATTCCGCCCTTTCTTTTCAAAAAGTTTCTGATCAATCGAGTTTTCAAAGACTTTGAGCTGGGAACTTAACGAGGGCTGGCTGATATGCAGGTATTTAGCCGCGTTACTGACGCCCCCTAATTTTGCGGTGACGTAAAAATAATACAGGTGGTTGTAGTTAAACATACGGCTGGACCTCCTATTAACAGGGCATTTTCGGCACCTTTTTGGAACTGGTCTTTTGCTGCGCCTCCGTAAGTATTGAAACAATCTCAAATTTTCTTAAGAGGGCTAGTTCAATATATAGATTTAACCTAAGTATGTCATCCAAATTATATATTTAACGAAATTGTTAATATGAACGATAATGAGACCAGAAAAAGGAGGTAGATATGCAAACAGACATCTTCTACAGAGACATCACTAAGACTGAAAATCTTGAGGCCTACTTACTTGAAAAAGTTGAGGGGGCGATCTCAGAGTTCTTCAAATATGACAGTGATGCTCATCTCACCGTGCGTGTCGAAACTGATCGGCACAGATCACAAACTCGGAAACCGAGTTATATGTGTGAGGTCATCTTAAAGCCGTCTCATATGCGCACAGTAATTAAGGTGCATAAGAGCGATGAAAACTTTAAGAAATGTGTAGCTAAGACAGTGTCTGCATTGAAGATCATTCTTAGTAAACGATCCTCTAAAAAATCAAAACACCGCAGAAATGATCCGGTGTTGAATAGACCGGCGCCCACTGATGAGTGGGCTGCCTAGGACAGGATAGATTATTTGTTAATTGAGGCAGAAGGAGCAGCTTATGACTACTCTTCTAAAAAAGAACCAAATTGATAATGAGTTAGCGCGAAAAATTCGCGACCGAATCAAGTGGGACAAAAGAGTGAGTGAAGCTGATCTGGAGGTTGTCGTTCGTGGAGGTGTAGTCATCGTCAGTGGTTTTGTAGACACCTCCTACAAAAAGAATGCTGCCCTGAATGTGATCTCCGATACAGAAGGAGTATGGGCCGTAGAAGATCGCATTGTGGTACCGGCGGACTACTTTAGAACGGACGAAGAAATTACCGAGATCCTTGAGTCACAACTGGCGGAGATGATCAAAATCGGCGACGAGCATATCGAAGTCGACGTGGTTGACGGAATCGTCAAACTCGAAGGTGAAGTCTATCGACCAAGACTTAAAGCGATGGCGGTTGCCTCAGCGTGGGAACTCTCCGGGGTTCGGGATGTCTTAAATTTCATCGAGATTAAAGACCCACCTCGAAGAGTTCCACTTTCTATGAAATCAAAGTTCCAGAAGATCTTTCCCAGAAATGGGGAGGATGTCATCCTCGAGGAAAACTCAAAGGAGGTATCTTGATGGAAGTACACAAATCATAAAGTGCGGTCCTTTTCCCATCCCTCCATGTAACGGGGCGCCTGCAAGAGGCGCCCATTCTTTTTAAGGACGACGACATTCCCCACGCTCTTGGCAGGTCATAAGTTGTTGGCGTAAGGCCATCATCTCGTCTAGGGAATAGCCCAGAGTCATATCAAAGCCCTTCTCTGCCCCGCCATCTTGAGAGATGGAGATAAACTTTTGCACTTGGTTGAAGTTCTTTTCGGTCAGATCACATTCCTGGCCGCCACAGGTTACGCTTAGTTTGCGGCCAGAGCCCAAGGTTTCGATAAAACGTTTTCTTTGCTCTTTGGCTTTTTTGATAGCGGTGCTGAAGTTATTCCAGCACTTAACTTCAGCAATGACCGTCGCGCTTTGATTCGAATTGCGGAAGACGATGACGTCCAGCTCGCCCACGACCCGATTCTTGCTGCCGTACTGGATTCCGGTTGTGACAGTATACTCCGGTGCCTGATAGATCTTTTCTAGGTTTAATTTGGCAACTTGTTCGCAGACGGTGCCAGTTATGAAAAATTTTTCCCCAGAATCTTGAAGTGCCTCAAAGAGGGGGTCTGTGCTCTTTGCTTGAGCCGCAATCGAAAACAGTAGGAATAGAGAAAAAACAACCTTCATATGTCCCCCCGAGAATTGTGATAGGGGACTATCATGGATTATGTTCAGAATGCAAAAGGTAAAGACCAAACGAGAAAGACCCCCCTTTTGGTCATGAAATTAAGTGAATAAAGAGCTAATTTTATTCAACTACTTTAGGAGGCATTCAACGATATGGCGATAATGCACTCGTTTGTTGATATAGATTTGTTCTATCACAACAAAGGCGCCTGTTTCATTTCGAACAAAACGGAATTCATCAGTTGAGTATTTTTGTGAGTCTTCTGTTGGGTTGACTTTGAAGGATCTAAATTCGCCCTTTTGTGCATTGAATCTGATGGCATCGTCTTTCGCAAAAGTGTGCGTGACGGACTTGTGCTGCTTGGAAAGGGTCCCCGTTGCAGTTTCGCCATCGACGTCTAATGTGAAGGTGCATTTCTTTTCGTTATAAATCCCCTGATAAGTCCCGGGTTGAACTAAACTTAAAAGGCTGTCAACGGCATTGAACTCAGAAGCAAAGGCAGCCGAAGAAAATGAAATTAGAGTTGCGAGGAAGAGAATTCTCATAAATAGTCCTGGTAAGAGTTCGCCGTGATGAAATTTGAGAAAACCTTAGTCCATAGGAAATATTGGTGTCAAAGGCAGATGGGCTGATCGGGTGCGTTGTTTGTGTTGGCGAAGCTGTCAAAATGGAGTTGAAAGACCTATGAAGAAAATTCTGATTCTCAATGGAAGTCCCACGGGTGCTCAGGGGAACTGTGCTCAGTGGATTAAGATCCTCACCACTCTTTTAAAGAAAAAAGCCGAGGTGGACGTTGTTCATTTGGTGAAGACTCCCTTTAGTTCAAATTTAGAGAAAAAGATTGAAGCAGCCGCCGGTATTATTTTTACGACGGGGACTTATTGGGATTCTTGGGGAAGCCCTTTGCAAAAATTTCTTGAGGATATGACGGACCTAGAGGCAACACCTGTGGTGATGGGAAAGCCCTGTGCGGTCTTTGTGTTAATGCATTCTGTGGGGGGGAAGTCGGTGCTTTCGCGTCTGCAGGGGGTGTTGTCGACGATGGGGTTTTTAATTCCCCCGATGAGTGGCATGGTTTATTCCTTGGTTTCCGATATCGCCTTAAAGGGCAAAAGTTCTCATGCCAAAGATCTGTGGCAGAAGGAAGATGCCGAGTTGATTCTGGAGAACTTCCTGAAGGCTTGCGATTTGAAATTGACCTGGACCACGTGGCCTGTCGATAAAAAGGACCCGAAGAGAAAATGGCTTCGCACCTAGAGACATTCTGACACCGATTTGGTTGGTATTGTTTTTGAAATAAGCCCTTGTGAGAAACGGGGGATTCCAATGAAACAAATCACAATCTTTTTAGTTTTTGTCTGTTCGGTTCTTTCCACGAAGGCGTTAGCTCAAAATATCGGTCAGTGTAGTGGCGAAGAAATTCGTCGCGTGACTGCAGAGACCGAGCGTGCGGTCCTCGACCGAGTTCGGGCTGACATGAGAGCCGAAGGACGGGTGATGGCCTCGGCACTAGGAGTGAACGATCAAGACTGTCTCAGTCAGGCGTCGCAAAAAGCGCAGTGGATCCGTCACCAAGCGATCGATCAATGTGTCAGTCAGACAACGTACTTCCGCACTTGTGCTATCCAAGACCAAAGAGTGGTGGGGGCTCCACAAAGAATCCAACCACTGGGGGGTAACGGTCATTTTGACGAAAGAAAGACCGATGAAAACACTTGCCGTACAGCAGCCCAAAACCGTGCCATTCAGGATGCTTTGAACCGCTGTCAGGACGCCTTTGGAATTGGCTGTCGTATTGTTGCAGGCCCCTCTCCCGCCACTCATCACACGGAACATCGTCGCCGCTATGGAATTGCGGGTCCCAAGGATGAGTACCATATCTGTACGTCCACCGCTCATGCGCTTCCCAATACATCCGCGCAAATTCAATGTGCTGTAGAGTTGGTTGCAAGAGCTCAATTCTAAACTTTGAAAGCTCAAAAAAGAAAAAGGGACTGGCTTAAGGCGCAGTCCCTTTTTTTTTATTTCCTGTGAGGCAATGACTATGTCATCACTTTCGTTAGGTCACGAACTTTTTTAGAGGCGTAGTTTTCTGAAACGAAGTTCCAGTTGACCTGGCTCCAGAACGTCTCAAGGAATTTTTGACGAAGGTTGCGGTAGTCGATGTAGTACGCATGCTCCCACACGTCGGCCACCAAAATAGGAGTTGGACCGTTGTTAGTGAAAGGAACCGCGGCATTCGAAGTAGAAACCAAACTCAACTTTCCAGCGGCATCCGTGCAAAGCCAGATCCAGCCAGAACCGAAAGTTTTAACGCCACCATCAACGAATTTTGCTTTTAGTTCATCCATAGAGCCGAAATCACGAGTGATTGCCGCAGCCAGATCTGCTGAAGGAGCTCCGCCTTGTCCTGCCGGAGACATTCCGAACCAGAAGAAAGTGTGATTCCAAGCTTGAGCCGCGTTGTTGAAGACGCCGCCAGAAGAGCTCAAGGTGATTTCTTCCAAAGATTTACCTTTTAAAGAAGCATCGGTTTCAGCGAACTTATTCAAATTGTCGATATAAGCTTTGTGGTGTTTGTCGTAGTGGTAAGTCATTTGTTCTTCATTGAACAAAGGAGCAAGACCGGTTTTTGCGTAGGGCAGAGTGGGAAGTTTGAACATTTACGCCTCCTATTTATTGGCAGCCCACCGAGGGGCTGTATTTTTTAAGTCCCAATTGAAGCTATAATGAAAATAGGAGGCGGTCTATTAATTAAGCATTATCGCCAAGCATCGTTCTCACGAAGGTAGGTAAAGCAAACGCGGAAGAGTGTACGTCTTCGTTGTAGTACTTAAGACCTTTGTCCATAGAAAATTGGCGCGCTTTGTCTTTATTGAAGTCTTTGGCTGGATGGAAAGAGCCTTTGACCCCCACTTGCAAGCTCCACATTCCTGAAGGATAGGTTGTTGCGTGGAAAAGCATAGTGTGGACATTCCCTTTGCCAAAAATACCTTTTAGGCAATGATTCAACTCAACAAAAGTGCCCTCATGGAACATCGGAGACTCGCCTTGAGTTACGATGATGCCACCCTCTTTTAGTGCATTCTTGCAGTTTGTGTAGAATTCAGCGGTGAAAAGACCTTGTGCGGGACCCACAGGATCAGATCCATCCACGATAATCACGTCATACGTGTTCGGAGCCGCCTCTTTCACAAATTGGATGCCGTCACCAATGATCAGATTCAATTTAGGATTGTTAAATTCACACGCGATGGTGGGAAGATGTTCTTTCGAAGCGCGAATCACAGCTTCGTCGATTTCCACCATGGTGACGTTTTGAATTTGATCATACTTGAAAATTTCTCGGATCGTTCCGCCGTCGCCACCGCCGATAACTAAAACATTTTTAGCATTTCCATGAGCCTGCAAAGCGGGGTGAGTGATCATTTCATGATAATGAAACTCATCGCGTTCCGTGCACATCACCATATTGTTGATGGCAAGAAACTTCCCGTGAGAGTAAGAGTCCAGCACGCGCACACGTTGGAAGGGGTTTGTTTCGTCAAAAAGAACATCACCTGTGTAGCGCAAAGACAAAGCCTGGTTTTCGTCTTTGTCAGTGAAACAAACGTTGCGCTCCATTTGGAAACCTTTTTTGAGGTCAAACGAAGGTTCCGCACGAAGTTGTTTGGGTTGGAAATCTGTCTTTTTGATGACGTGCAAAGAACCACGGTTCATCTCAATGGCAGAGTAATTGGCTTGGAAAGCTTTTTTAAGGTGTTCGAAGGACACCCAAGGATCCACAGAATCGCCGCAGGTGAAAAGATCCACCGCTGCGTAACGATATTCAGGCCATGTGTGAATCGCCAAGTGACTTTCTTGGATCACCACCACGCCACTCACACCCCAGGGTGAAAAGTGATGAAAAGTCGAATTAATAACAGTGGCGCCTGCGATCTGCGCGGCTTCAATCATACTTCTTTCAATAACGGAAACATCGTTTAACACTTCCGCATTGCAACCACTGAACTCAACCAAAATATGGCGACCTAAAGCTTTCAATTCCGTGCCCTCCCAGAGAAACAGTTTCTATTTTCAAAAGGGGGGTTCTAGGACCTTTTGTTCCTCATGACAAGGTCTTTTTGGCCGCTTTATTAACTCTTTGAAAAAAATGGAGTTTCTAAAAACTCCGTGGGCTCGAATATAGACTCTATTTCTCTCTGATCTCAAAGCAGTTGTGGATCTTTTTGTCGTGAAAATCCTGGGGGATGCTCTCTTCGGAGATGTCTTTGACGGCAAATTTTGCAAGGATCTTGTCAGAGAGCTTAAATCTTCTTTTATTGTTCGAGAAATAGAGAATTCCTTGGGGATGGAGCATGTCCATGCAAGATTCCACCAGGAAGTCTTGATCTCGTTCGACCTCAAAACTGTCCTCCATTTTTTTGGAATTGGAAAACGTCGGAGGGTCTAAAAAGATCAAATCGTAGGCCTTTTGGGGCCTTTGAGTTTTTAGCCAATCCAGAACATTGGCATTGACGAAGCTGTGGCCATTCAAATCAAGGTTGTTGAGCTGAAAGTTGTCTTGAGCCCAGCGTAAATAGGTTTGTGACATATCCACGCTGGTTGTGTGAGCCCCGCCCAGAGCCGCAAAAACGCTGACGGACCCGGTGTAGCAAAAAAGATTGAGAAACTTTTTGTCTTTAGCGATCTTAAAGATCTTCTGGCGCATGGGTCGATGATCTAAGAAAAGGCCGGTGTCGAGGTAATCATAAAGGTTTACTTTGAGCAACGCTTGGGATTCACGAACCACGAAGGTCTCGTTTTTTTCATCGAGCTTTTCGTATTGTTTGAGGCCCTCTTGGCGTTCTCGTTTTTTAATCACGATCTGCTGTTCAGAGCATTTGAAGAGCACCTGAAGGGCTTCCATGACATGAGGAAGATGGTTTTTGTCTTTGTCTTTGACGGGGTCGCTTTTGTCGTGAACCAGATAATGATCTTTGTAGACGTCGACAATGAACGGATATTCGGGGATGTCGCGATCATACAGACGAAAAGCTTCAATCTGGTGCCGCTCAGACCAGCTTTTGAGTTTCTTATAGTTCTTTTCCAGGCGATTTTTGATCATGTCCATAGTTTAATTCACTTCCGTCGGTCTTCGGGTTTTAGACAAAAATCTCTCGATATGGTATCAATTCCTCTATGTTGGCAGAAAAAAGGGCAGAGCATATAGCATTTTCACTTCATCGGTCGGGCCATGAGCTGGCTTTCGTCGAGCATGAGGGTGTGATTTATTTCGCCCATTATCCGGAAGGTGGGTTGGCTCCGTCTTCTGCTGTGGTGAAGTTGCTGCAAGGGCTGTTTGACCAGCATGTTGATCATAGCTTCTTTATCTTAAGGCAACGCATTTATACCACGGCGGCTTTGACGGAAATGTGTCGAGGTATGGTGAAGGTGGTTGCAAAACGAATCACGGAAAAAGTCAGTCCTCAAGATCAGGGCATGACTTTGTCACTTCATTTTCAAGAAGTAGTGACTGCGGATCAGCTCCTTGCTCCTGTTCAACATCTGAATATAGAGAACCACAGCCCTCTGGCGGAGATTCAAGACTGGTTGCTGCAAAGATCGCCTCAAACGCCGTGGGACTTTCTTTCTCTCGCGAGGGGTTTGGCGCAACGAGTGCCCCGTGGCGAGGTCTTGCATGATTTTGATCGAGA
This sequence comes from Bdellovibrio sp., assembly GCA_024711265.1. GTDB lineage: Bacteria > Bdellovibrionota > Bdellovibrionia > Bdellovibrionales > Bdellovibrionaceae > Bdellovibrio. The sequence goes on from JANJTG010000036.1 coordinate 17,938, forward strand.
TATTGCTGCCCTGTTGGTGGATTCTCAGGGACGGGTGCTTAGTTATGGGCTTAATTCCAATTCAAAGAACAAAACCTTGCACGCCGAGGTCAATCTTTTACAAAGACTTTTTCGAGAACATCATCAAAAGATCCCCGAAGGAGCCACGCTCTATTCCACGCATAAACCCTGCAAGATGTGCGCGGGCATGATCTATCACTGGAGCGCAAAGCCGTCGTCTTTGCAGGTCTTCTATGGAATCGAAGAAAAAGGAGTCTTGTCCCGTCAGACGGTTTTAGATCGTTTCAGCCTTAATAAATGGCTTCCGATGGAGCAAAAAGAGAATTGATGGCCTTGATCAAGGTGTCTTTGCGGATCGGCTTTGACAGGTGCATATCGCAGCCGGCTTGCAGACTTTTTTCCACGTCCTCCGGGAAGGCGTTAGCTGTGCAGGCGAAGATCCGCGAGGGTTGTCGCCCCTGTTCCTGTTCAAAAGCGCGAATGCAGCGTGTGGCTTCGTAGCCGTCCATCGAAGGCATCTGCACATCCATAAAAATAATGTCGAAGTGTTCTTGGCGAACCAGTCTGAGAGCTTCGACCCCACTTTCAGCATAACAGATATGGTGAACGGTGTTCTGTAGGTAAATTCCGAATAAATTTCGATTGTCGTCGACATCATCCACAACCAGGATGCGCAAGCGACTGTTGGCGATATGGTGTTTGATGTCGCTCAATTGGTATTGTCCTTGAAGTGGATTATGGGCGACCGTTTTACGTTCGGTGGTAATGGGCATGGAGGCGGTAAAATAAAAAACACTTCCGATATCGGGTTCACTTTCAAGCCAGATCTGTCCGTTCATCAGTTGAACGATGTTCTTTGTAATCGAAAGTCCCAAGCCTGTGCCGCCATAGCGGCGCGTGGTGGTAGAGTCGGCTTGAGTGAAAGGTTGGAAGATTTGCTTAAACTGAGTCTTATGAATTCCAATCCCCGTATCCGCAACGCAAAAAAGCATATTGCCCGGACGGGACGTGCGGTTCTTGGCGACACGTAAAGAGATTTCGCCTTTGTGAGTGAACTTGATGGCATTGTTTAATAAATTCATCAAGACCTGGCGCAGACGATCGGCGTCCCCAATAAAAAAGGCGTCGACATCCGGGTCCACCTGAATCTTAAGAGTGAGACCTTTTTCTTTGGCCCGAAACCCTAAAACCGCCACCAATTCATCTAAAAGTTTTTGCAACTCAAAGGGGACAAGTTTCAAATCAATCTCTCCGGCTTCCACACGGGACAGATCTAAAATGTCGTTGATAATCGTCATGAGCTGATTGTTGGCGCGCTGGAGAATTTCCACGAAGGAGGCTTGCTGATCATCTAAGGGAGTCTCTGCCAGGGTGTCGGTGATGCCGATAATGGAATTGAGAGGAGTGCGGATTTCGTGACTCATGTTTGCGAGAAACACAGATTTAGCGTAAGTCGCAGCTTTGGCTTTGGCAGTCGTGGATAGAAGTTCTTTGTTTTTCTTTTCAAGGTTTTCAGCCAGACGCTTTTTTTCGGTGATGTCCAGGGCCATCTTCACAATTTTAACGATGTCTCCACTGGCAGAGCGGACGGGGGTATAAGATCCTTGAATCCAGATAGTATCTTTGTTTTTTGTCAGTCGCTTGTATTCACCGATTTGAGTGTGCCCGGCCGCCAGTTGGTTCCACATCTCTTGGTATTCAAATTCGTGCTGATGAAATTCGGGCAGAAAGATTGAGTGATGTTGTCCGACAATCTCTGCGAGTTCGTAGCCCATGATATTGAGAAAATTCTGATTGGCCCAAAGAATTTGTCCTTGAACATCAAATTCTACAACAGCATTTGAATTTAAGAGGGCGTCATAAACCGACTCGTTCATGAAGTCAGTGTAGCTGGATTGCGGGCTCTTAATAAAATTACAAAATTCATTCAGAATTAAAGTTTTGTAATTGTGGATTCTTGTCGATCTTTTTGTCTGCAATAAGAGGCGAATCTCTTTGTGTGTCGAGTAAATTCTTCTTATAGTCATGGGCAAACCTCGCTTTTAAGGAGTTCCACCATGCTGACGTATCCGATGAAGTTTCGGGTTAAATGTGCCGCGCAGTCAGGTATAAATGTTAATTGGCAATCGACAACAAATTCGATGGAGCAAGTCTTGCCAAGTGCGGTTCCTCCCGAATTTGGGGGCCCCGGCAAAGGATTTTCTCCTGAAGATTTTTATGCTTTGGCTATGGTGAATTGTTACATTGCGACTTTCAAGGTTTATGCTGAAAAATCCAATCTTCAGTATCAAGAGATTACGGCTGATCTGGTTCTTGACGTCGATCGTGATGAAAAGGGGTTCCCATGGATGGCCCGTGCAGAAATGAACGTGAAGTTATATCAAGCAAATCCCAAAGAGAAGGCCGAAGCCCTGTTGAACAAAGCATTGAAGGGGTGTCTGGTCATGAACTCGATCAAAACCGAAAAGACCGTGAATTTTGAAATGATTGATTGAATGTCTTTTGTCAAAAGAGCGAGTGCACTCTGACAGCTTTCTTCTTAAAAGATTTTTTCTTTTCAAAATAAAGAGAAAATATTTTTAAGGGGGAAGTTATGCCTATCAATCAAATCCAAGACAGCGATATCACGAAAACGATCAACACCTGCCTGAATTGCGCCCGTAGCTGCACGGAAACCTTTCATTATTGTTTGGAGAAAAAGGGAACCGCTTTTTCGGGGAAACATCTTTCCCTACTACAGATTTGCGTGGAATCCTGTCAGCTTTCCGCGCGACTTTTAATCGCAGGGTCCGAATTCTCTCATCAAGCCTGCGAACTCACTTTTGAAGTCTGTGAGGCTTGCGCCACCGAGTGTGAAAGATATGAAGATGATGAGACGTTTAAGCGTTGTGCAGCGAATTGCCGGCGTTGTGCAGAGTACTGCCGGGCAATGACGGGTATGACCGTGAAGCTACCCTTCTCAGAAAAAGGTCAGTCGCTTAGAATTTAAGAAATAAAAAAACCCTCTAGAGATGGAACTCAAGAGGGTTTTAGAAATTCATTTCTTTAGGAAATTACTTCGCTGCGGGAGTTGCGAACATGGACATTGCAAAGAAGCTCTTGCGGAAAGTGTCCCAGTTAGCTGTTTTTACAGCGGCGACTCTCCAGAAGTAGTGTTTACCAGCTTCCAAACCTGTTGCCTCAAAAGAAGTTGCCTTCACGTGGTAGTCGTTAGCAACAAGCCATTTGAAGTTAGGATCTGTTGCCACTTGAACGTGGTATTCATCAGCACCGGCAACGGCTTTCCATTGCAAAGAGGCTTTGTCGCCTTTGATCTCAGAAAAATAAGCTGGGCTTGCAAGCTCTGGTTTTGCAGGAACATCGTGTTTAGCGGGTTGTTCTTGTGGTTGAGGGAAAAGAGCATTCATTTTTTCTGCCAAATTACCGTGACCGCCGCCGTGAGCGGCCTCTTCAGCGACAGAAGGAGACGTCAAAGCCAGTGTAAATGCGAAAGCGAGTAGAGATACCAAGATCTTCATGATTTAATCCTTTTGTAAACGATACGTAGAAAGTAAAATAAAAAGGCATTTAAGAAAACCCTCTTGCGCTATTTGCTGGGGGGTGTTAAAGATTCGTTTCGGTTTTGCGGATGATCGCTCTAATAATGCTCTAAATTGTTGAAATTAGAGAGGAAAGTCCGGACTCCATATGGCAGCGCAAGGGGTAACGCCCCTCGACAGTAATGTCAGGAACAGTGGAACAGAGAGAATGTCCAGGACAATGAGCCGGGGGGTGGGAACGGGAACCCCTTGGGGAGTCGCTGGAGTGAAAACAGCCAAACTCTGCGCGGAGCAAGATCAAATAGGAAGACACTAGTAGGGCGGCCAGCCCGTAGTCTTCGGGTAAGATCGCTTGAGGGTGTCAGTAATGCCACTCCCAGAGGAATGATCATCTACGATTATCGGGACAAATTATGGGACCTGGTGATTGGGACAGAATCCGGCTTACAGCAAAACCGTGATCCCGCCTTCCTTCGTGCTAACTGGACCTTCTTCGGAGTGGTGTCCTTTCGCACTGAGACGCTTGTCTAGAACATTGTTTGTCGTCAGGTTTCCTTCCTGAAAAATATAAGAGCTCGTTTACATTGGATGTATGGAGGCCCCATGCGTCTGTTAGTTCTTGTATCAAGCATACTTGCCGCCACCTTTTTGGGTGCGTGCTCGTCCTTTCGGTCTGCTGAGAGATCCCCGTCGTCAACTTATTACATAGATCCTCAGTACTATGATTTCCAGATTTTGGTTTCGGAAGCTTTGAATTTCAGGGCTCAGGCCTTGCGGTTTGCCCAAGAAAAAAAGCTGGGAGAGACATCCGACATTTCGCTCACTCGTTCAGAGGGGGAATTTGTTCGCGCCGCCGGAGCTCGCTATCTGGAGATTCGTAAAAAGCTTTTGGATTTGGCAATCAAAGAGGGGGAACTCTTTGCTTTGCCGAATGAAGTGAAACTCAATCCTTACAAAGGAACTCGATCTGAAGGTCGTATCGGAGATCCCCATGAGATCTACCAGTTTAACAACCCGACTACGTATTATGTAGACCCCACCGATGCCAAAGGGGAACAACAGTTTTTCCGTATGCATATGGCGCTGACGGCGGCCTTGCTTTTAATGGACAACTATCTGGTTGCGATTCAGCCGTACAATGAAAATGCGTCTTTGCGCTACGTTTTAAATTATGACAGTGAACAAAAACGCGCTTTACAGGCGATTGCCGATTCGTACTCATCCACCTCGC
>JANJTG010000524.1 GCA_024711265.1 Bdellovibrio sp.
CAGCGCGGCTTCGAGATCGAACTGCCGCTGCCCCTGTTCGACTTCGGCGATGCGGCGCGCGCCGGCGGCGAGGCCCGCTATCTCGCGGCCTTCAATCGCACGCTCGAACTTGCCAGTAACGCCAGTTCCCAGGTTCGGGTGGCCTACGACAGCTATCGCAGCGCCTGGGACCTCGCGCACCATTACCGCAACGAGGTTGTGCCGCTCCATCAGAACATCACCGAAGAGTCGGTACTCCAGTACAACGGGATGCTGATCGGGGTGTTCGAGTTGCTTGTCGCTGCACGTTCGCAATCGGCCAGCGCGGTGCGGGCGATCGAGGCCGAACGCGATTTCTGGCGTACCGAGGCTGCGCTGAAGGCCAGCCTGCTCGGCCAGCCGATCGCACCGCTCACCCTTCAATCGGGCATATCACCGGCTGAAGCCGGCGGCCACTGACCCTTCCGGAGACGCTGATGACCTCCCGACGTCGATTCCTCGCCGGGGCGGGCCTGCTGGCCGCTGCCGGAACCGTCAACCGGGCGGCACTCGCCGCGCTGCCCGAACCCGTGATCCAGACCAGCGCCGCGACGGCCACGCCGCTGACCCCGCCCAATGGTCGCCCCTACGACCCGGTCGTCACCTTGAACGGCTGGACGGCCCCCTGGCGCATGAGAAATGGCGTGAAGGAATTTCACCTCGTCGCCGAGCCGGTCGAGCGTGAGATCGCCCCCGGCATGGTGGCGCGGCTGTGGGGCTACAACGGCCAGTCTCCAGGACCGACGATCGAGGTGGTGGAAGGCGACCGCGTGCGCATTTTCGTCACCAACCGCCTGCCCGAGCACACCACCATCCACTGGCACGGCCAGCGTCTGCCCAATGGCATGGACGGGGTCGGCGGCCTCAACCAGCCGCAGATTCCGCCGGGCAAGACCTTCGTCTATGAGTTCGTCGCCCGCCGCCCCGGCACCTTCATGTACCACCCGCACGCCGACGAGATGGTGCAGATGGCGATGGGCATGATGGGCTTCTGGGTCACGCACCCGCGCGCACCGCACCCGCACATCGCGCGCGTCGACCGCGATTTCTGCTTCCTGCTCAACGCCTACGACATCGAGCCGGGCAGCTATGTGCCCAAGATCAATACCATGCTCGATTTCAACCTGTGGACCTGGAACAGCCGCGCCTTCCCCGGCATCGATTCGCTCAACGTCAGGAAGGGCGACCGCGTGCGGGTGCGCATCGGCAACCTGACGATGACCAACCACCCGATCCACATCCATGGCCACGAGTTCGAAGTCACCGGCACCGACGGCGGGCCGACGCGTCCCGAATCGCGCTGGCCCGAGGTCACCACCGATGTCG
>JANJTG010000328.1 GCA_024711265.1 Bdellovibrio sp.
CAAAAGAGGCAGAAAACTCGGTCCAGGCGTCCGTGCATGTGAAGCAGATTTTTAGATCCGGCTCGGCGGTGGAGATTGTCGACATTTTGAGTAACAAGCAGGAAAGAGCCTTCCCATTGCCTCTCCAGTTCAGCTAATGCGAGATGAGCGGGGTTGGGCTGAATTTTCGGGTCTTTGAGCTGAGCCCTTCTCAAGTTGTAGAAGCGTTGGACCAGGGCAGGATCTCGAGCAAAAGCTTCAGGAGTGGCGACATCTTCGATGCGATGCTCCTCCCAAAGTCCATCTTGATCGCGAAAAGTGCGGATACCGCTTTCTGCGGAGATACCGGCGCCGGTAAGAATGACGATGTTTTTAAAAAGCCTTAGGTCCATTATGCCTCGCGCAAAGCGCTGGAAACATTGAGCTTTCAACTGATTTTCATTAGGATGGGGCGTTCTTCAAAGAAAGGCAATAACAATGGCTTCTAAAATCGAAACTACACCTGAAATGGTGCAGAACGTGTATAAAAAAACAGCTGAAAGATTGGCTGTCGTTCGCAATCGTTTGAACCGCCCTTTGACTTTGGCGGAAAAAATCTTGTTTGGTCACTTGGATGATCCACAACACCAAGAACTTGTCCGTGGCGAAAGCTTCCTTTTGTTAAGACCAGACCGTGTAGCAATGCAAGATGCGACGGCGCAAATGGCTTTGTTGCAGTTCATGCTTGCGGGAAAAGATGAAGCCGCAGTTCCTTCCACTGTACACTGTGATCACTTGATCCAAGCGTACAAGGGGAAAGACGCTGATATGGCAGCTTCCAATATGTCGAACAAAGAAGTTTTTGATTTCTTGGCGACAACGTCTTCTCGTTACAACATCGGCTTCTGGAAACCCGGCGCTGGTATCATTCACCAAGTTATCTTGGAAAACTACGCGTTTCCAGGTGGGTTGATGATCGGAACAGATTCTCACACGCCAAATGCGGGTGGTTTGGGAATGTGTGCTGTGGGTGTTGGGGGGTCTGACGCTTCTGACGTAATGGTTGGACTTCCTTGGGAAGTTAAAAATCCAAAATTGATCGGTGTTCACTTGAAAGGAAAACTTTCGGGTTGGGCTTCTGCGAAAGACGTGATCTTAAAACTTTGTGGAATGCTCACCGTTAAAGGTGGAACAGACAAAATCGTTGAGTACTTCGGTGAAGGCACATCTTCAATTTCTTGTACTGGTAAAGCGACGATCACCAACATGGGTGCTGAGTTGGGTGCAACGTGCTCGGTGTTCCCATATGACGAGCGTATGGCGGCTTACTTGAAATCAACAGGCCGTGAAGAGCTTTCTAAAGTTTCTGACGCACACAAGGATCTCTTGTCTGCGGATGCGGATGTGGTGGCGAATCCTGGTAAGTACTTCGATGAAGTTTACGAAATCGACTTGTCTGCGTTAGAGCCTCACTTGGTGGGTCCTCACTCTCCAGACATCGCTCGTCCGATTTCTGCTTTGAAAAAAGAAGCAGCTGAAAAAGGTTATACTATCAAGATTTCTTCGGCATTGATCGGTTCTTGCACAAACTCTTCTTACGAAGATATTGGCCGTGCAGCTTTCGTGGCAAAACAAGCTATGGAAGTGGGCGTGAAGATGAATCAGCCGTTCTTGGTGTCTCCTGGTTCTACACAGATCCAAAAAACTATCGAGCGCGATGGTCAAATGGCGACCTTCAATGAAGTGGGTGCGACGGTTCTTGCCAATGCTTGCGGACCTTGTATCGGTCAGTGGAAGCGTGATGATGTGAAGACTGGCGAGAAGAACACCATCGTGACTTCTTTCAACCGTAACTTCCGTGCACGTAACGATGCGAACCCAGAGACTTTGGCGTTTATTGCGTCTCCTGAAATCGTGATGGCGTTGGGCTTGGCAGGTCGTTTGGATTTCAATCCTGCGACGGATGAGTTGGAAGGACCAAAAGGCAAAGTGAAGTTGCAAGCCCCTGTGGCGCCAGAACTTCCTGCTAAAGGTTTCATCCCTGATACTGAAGGTTATCAAAAACCAGCGGGTGCTCAAGCTCAAGTGGCAGTCAGCCCGACATCTGAGCGTTTGCAACTTCTGTCTCCATTTACAAAATGGGATGGTAAAGACTTTGTCGACAACCTCGTGCTTGCGAAAGCCAAAGGAAAATGTACGACGGATCATATCTCTCCGGGCGGTAAATGGTTGAACTACCGTGGTCACTTGGACAACATCTCCAACAACATGCTTTTGGGTGCGGATAATGCATTCACCGGCGAAATCGGTAAGGGTAAGAACTTGCTGACAGGTCAAAGTGGTTTGGAGTTTGCGCAAATCGCTCGTCAATATCAAAAAGCTCATCGTGGCTGGGTGATCATTGGTGATGAAAACTACGGTGAGGGTTCTTCTCGTGAGCATGCGGCGATGTCTCCAAGATTCTTGGGTGGCACAGCGGTGATCACGAAGTCTTTTGCTCGTATCCATGAAACCAATTTGAAGAAACAAGGTGTGCTCGCTTTGACTTTTGCGAATCCAAAAGATTACGACAAGATTCAAGAGACTGATTTGGTCAGCCTTGTGGATTTGAAAGATTTGGCTCCAGGTAAACCTGTGAAGATGATCGTGAAACATCAAGATGGTTCTTCTGAAACAATCGAGTTGAAGCATACTTACAATGCGGAACAGTTGAAATGGTTCCGCGCGGGAAGTGCGCTGAACTTGATCCGCGGCCTTTAATTCCTACTGGGGATTAGAGAACTAGGAAATAATCCAAACTATATAACCCACGGTTTACGGACCGTGGGTTTTTTATTTTTTAAGCCGGGGCTCAGGTCCAGGAAGAGCCGGTTCTTCTCTGGCGGCGGGGAGTGTTCTTTTATAGAATAGGATTCTGATTCGATGAAGATTTTAGGATGAGAGAATAATGGCGTTGCAACTTTCCTTCAGTGTTAGCGATAAATGTACAACCCTTCTTTTGAAGGGCAGCCTGAATGAATACTCTTCTGCCTTGGATGGTGTTGAGGTCAACCCCTCTTTTGATTTGCACATCGATGTGAAGGACTTAGTGGCGATGAATTCTTTGGGAATCCGTAATTTTCATAATTGGATTCATCGTGTTCAGTGTGAACGACTGCGATTTTTTTACTGTCCTCGCATTTTCATCAATCAGCTGAATTTAGTTGAAGGATTTTTGCCTGCCAAAGCAGAGATAGAAAGTTTTTTCGTTCCCTATTATTCTGAAAGAACAGGCGAAGACGCCAGTGTGCTTTTCACGAAATATTTAGAGTATAAGAAAGTCAATGGAAAGCTCACTCTGAGTATTCCCGAAATGCAGGACTCTGAGGGAAACAAAATGGAACTGGATGTGTTCCAAGGTCAGTACTTTCGTTTTCTTGAAAAGTATTATTAGTCGGCTGGTGTCAGCTTATATTTCTCACAGGTAGAATTTATAAAGCCACTTTTTTTGATCTCATCTAAACGTTGTTGAATGCTTTTAATCTGTTTTTCGGAGAGCTTTTTCTTCGAAAAAAAGATTGCGTATTCAGTGTCTTCCCCCAAGTTGGGGATCTCTATCAATGTGCTGCGTGTTTTTTCAATCCAATTTCTTGAGAGATCTCGATTGGAGTAAGCCAGTTGGTAACTTTTCTTTTCGACCTTGCGAAGAGGGGTGAGGGCCGAGGATTCAGATACGATCTTGAAGTTTTTTTCGGAAAACTCATGAATTTTTTGTAGACTCACTTCGGTCATCGAGGGGGCCAGAACACCAATGGTGAATCCTTTGAGATCTTCGTATCTATTTATTTTGTCGACGAGAGCTGGGGTTCCATAGAAGTAATAACGTGTTTTAAATAGACTTTTGCTAAAAGAAAAGGCGCTATTCCGAGGCGGACTGCTGGCGAGGGGGCATCCCATGTCGGCGTCTCCCTTTTTTACCATGTTGATAGCGGTGCGCAGTGGGGCAATTTTAAATTTGCAGTGACGCTCTTCCAACTTGCAGAGCTGTTGAATGATTTCATAGCAGGCGCCTTGGATGCCTTTTGAACCTGAGGTGAAGTAAAAAGGTTCAAATTCGTGTCCAACAATGACGAAGGATTGAGCGTATTGCGGAGGCAGAAGAGCAAGAAGAAGGAGCGTGAGTTTAATCATTTGGATTTTCATGATTTTAGAATATCTTAACGAGGGAAGGTCGACGGAGGATTGTAAGGTATAGTGCCGAAAAACACCTATGAAAGGCTAAATCAAATATTCTTCAGAAATAGCTGGGGACCAAGGGTGAGCCAGACATAGAATGCGAGAGAGTTAAAGAAAATGGCCCAGAGCAATCTATTGCGACTGACTTTACTTAAAGGGACTTCCTGGCGCAGGACGCGGTATCCGAGAATCATCGAATAGAAGTTACAGATCAAGGGAAGAAAGACGCAGCCAATGATGGCGTTCCAAAGAGATTTCTTTGCCAGTGACTGAGTGTGTTCGTAAGAAAATTCAGGGGCGATGACCAGCCTTGGACGCTCGCGGCTTTCCAAAGCTTTGGAGGCTTCCATGTACTCGATTTCGGGAATCTCTAAAGTCAGACGTCCTAAAAGCTGGCCGAAGTGAGGAGCGACTCCGCGGGTTTGTTCGTCTCGCACTTTGGGATGAAGCCCTTGAGACTCCAGAAAGGACTTAACAACTTGGGCCTCGGCAAAATCTGCGCAATCCATTAAAAAGACGTAGCCTGACTTTTGATTGTTCATGTCTATGATTTTGCGCCGTCATCCCAGACTTGTACACAAGCATTTTTTGAGACTTTACGATCTTCAATCCACGGGAAGACCTGCTTCATGCCATAGAAGCCGGGCATCCCTGAGGTGTAATGAAACTGTTTAATCTGCTGGGTGCGGCTATTGAATTTTTTTGGGAATAAAACGGCCTCCGTGGCGATACGAAGGGTGTTTTCCCAGATATCCAGTTCAAAAGGGGGAGGGGCATTGCCTGTCCAGAAGGCTTTGGATTTGTCCACCGGCGGACAGAGGGCCTGGCGAAGACTGTTATTGGGCTTTCCGTTGATGGTTGTTAACCACAAAGAGAATTGAGTCGGTGAAGTCGCAACCTTGGCAAGATCTCCTTTGGCAGAGTTATGCGTGCCACGAATAAACTCTTTGGCTCGGCGATCTTCATTGGCGCGATTGACGGCGATTTTGGCCACGGTCATGGGGTAGTGTAAACCATGCTTATAGCATTGAGCCATCTCGGCGTAAATTGTGCGTGCGAGAGCATCAATATCAATGAGGTCTTTTTGAGTCATCGGTTTCCCATTTTCTTTAACGATCTGGGGAACGCCTTTTTTCTGAAGATGGGGAAGGACGAGGTTATCGTAAGGATTGCCGGATCCCGCATTGACAGTAGTTTTTTTGGGATCAATCACGCAAGCTCCGACATGCTCTTTCAGCAACTTGGTTGTTTCAGTAACGCTCGTGTTTGAAAGAGCTCTTTCAAAAGGGGCTAAGCTTTTTTGAACATCTTTGGGGCTTTTGCCAGAAGACTTTGAGCTGGGAGGGCAGTCTTTGGTGGGCTCTGTGGTCTTCCCATAAAAGGAACTTCTTT
>JANJTG010000006.1 GCA_024711265.1 Bdellovibrio sp.
GGCCGGGAATGGCGACCTGTACGTCCGTGATGCTGCGCTCGCGGGCCAGGATGGCCACGCCGTTATAGGTCTTCTGGCCGTGGAAGACGCTGCGGTAACCGGCCTCCAGCAGCGCGTCGTCGGGGAAGCGGTGGTCCTCCAGCTTGGTTTCCTGCAGCCCCACCACGTCGGGCGAGAATTCCGCCAGCCACTGCTGCAGCTGAGGCAGCCGCACATTGAGGGAATTGACGTTCCAGCTGGCGATCTTCATGCAGACTCTGGGCGCAGTGCGGGTCGGATGCGGCGCAGCCTACCGCACTGGGCGTCGATGGTCGCACCGCCGGCCACCCGCAACTGCGCACGCCACCCGGAACCCGAATGCGTCGTCACGCCCGCCCTGGCCCCTGCTTTCTCTACGTGCTGCGCATGAGCGGCGCGGAGGACCTGCTCAAGGTCGGCATCAGCGCGGACCCGGTGACGCGCTGGTCCGCCTTCCACCGCCGCTGGTTCGAGGCCTTCGACCTGGCCCACAGCCCACTGGTCGAAGCCGAGACCCGCGGTGACGCGCAGCGGCTGGAGACGGCGTTGCACAGGACGTTGAAGGCGCACGCCTGCCCGGTGCCGCTGACCATGCGGGCCTTCGCCGGCGGCGCCTCCGAATGGTTCCGCGGCGCAGCGACGACGGCGTCCGACTTCGTCGCCGGCTGCGCAGATGCGGGCTTCATCGTGCATGCGGATGCGCGCGCGCAGGTGGCGGCAACCCTGCACGAGCGCCAATACGTGTTTGCATCGGTGCTCGACCAGCTGGCCGCCAACGCCCGCGATGGCGTGCTCGCGCCGGAGCAGATCGACGCGGTGCGCGATCTCGCGGAGGCGCATCGTGCGTTCGGCGCCGATCTATCCGGACTGGCGCCGGGGGACGTGCTGCGGATGCTGGGCCTGCACGTCTAGGCCGGGGGTGGATACAGCGGCTGGCAGCGTTCGCAGTAGAAGGTCCGCCGGTTGCGCGCTCCCATGTGCTGGCGAGTCAGCATGCCGCCGCACTCCGCACTCCGCACTCCGCACTCCGCGCACTGCGACTTGTTGTGTACCAGCCAGTGCTGGCGCAGCACGTACCGCTGATTCCATTCGAGGAACTGGAAGCTGTAGTCGCGCCCCTCCCGGATCATCCTGCCCAGCAGGCGCGGTGGTAATGCGCCGACTTCGCTGGCGGGATGCACGCGGATGCGGAACAGCACCTCGTTCTTGATGATGTTGCCGACCCCGGCGAACACGTCCTGGTCCAGCAGGGCGTCGCAGACCAGCACTTCGGGCTGCTGCCTGAGCTTGCGCCGGGCGAGTTCCGGGTCCCATTCCGGCGCCATCACGTCGCCCCGCCAGTCGTAGGTGTCCTCCAGCGGGCCTTCGATGTACTTCAGCGAACAGGCGTAGAGGTTGAGCGTGCCGTTGTCGAAGCGCAGCGACACCCGCGGTGTTGCGTCCTTCTCCGCGTCGATCAGCCAGGAACCGAACATCAGCAGGTGCGCGCGCAGGCTGAAGCCACGGAACCCGATCAGGAAGTGCTTGCCCCAGCTGCGCAGCGCGACGACCCTGCGGCCGTGCATGCGCTGCAGGTCGAGCTTGCTGTTGCCACCGACCTCACGCACCGTCCGGTTGCGGAATTTCGCCGCCGCCTCGCGCAGGATGACGATGGACGGGCCTTCAGGCATCGCCGTGGCTCGCTGCCGCGGCCGTGGCCAGCAGCTGTTGCAGGCGCAGCGCGTTGGGGATGGCGTGGCCGCGCGCGGTGTTGTCGAAGATCACCGAGGCTTCGCGCACCGCGCCGGCGTCGGTGATCGCGGTCGCCAATACCCGCAGGCGCGGCAGCGGATAGTCGCTGTGATAGATGTCCGGAGAACCGTGCCAGCGCCAGTAGCGCCAGCGGGGATCGCCACCGGGAACGGCGCCGATCACGGCGCGCGGCGGATCGGCCGCAACGCGCGAAACCCCGTGCTCCGCCAGAAGGGCGTCCGCGGACGACGTGAACCAGCTTGGGTGGCGTGGCTCGCAGGCAAGTGGCGCGCCGCTGTGCTGGCGGTACGCGCGGAAGAATGCGTCAGCGTCGTCCGCATCCAGCGCAAGGCTCGGCGGCAGCTGCAGCAGGAACCCGCCGAGTCTGTCGCCGAGCGCACCGGCCTCGTCGAGGAAGCGGTCGAGCAACGCATCGGCATTGCGCAGCCGTCGCTCGTGCGAAATCGCGCGCGGCATCTTGACGGAAAAACGGAAGTCCTCCGGCACGCTGCGCGCCCAGCGCGCGTAGGTCCTGGCCTGGTGCGGCCGATAGAACGAGGAGTTGATTTCCACCGTGGAGAAGGTGGTGGCATAGCGCGCGAGCGTGCTCTCGCCATCGGCGAACAGGTCGCGATGGCGCGCGGGGATCGACCAACCGGCACAGCCCACGCGGATGCGGACCGTTTCCGGCTTGCGGACGGCCGACAGTCGCCGCCCGCCGTCGACTTCATCCGCGGCGGAGGTGGGTGACGGCAAGACGCCAGGCATCGATTTCGCGGCGGACACCATGCGGACAAAACAACCGTCCAGACGATGAAGGTGCCGTGATCAGGCGGACCGGTGGCGGGTCATTCGTTCATGTTGCGAGGCGGTCGCGCCGTAGGCGCCCGCCCTCATCCGGTATCACCATGGTGCTTATCTCACGATTAGGTCGATCAGCCACTTCGCCTTCGAGTACGGCGGCTTGAGCAGGTCGCCGCCGGTGCGTCGCGCCTGCCACAGCACCGGCAGCAGCTTGCTCATCGCATCGAAGCCGGCGCGGCTGTGGTAGGCGCCCATGCCGCTGGCACCGACGCCGCCGAACGGCAGGGTCGGGACGGCAAAGTGGAACAGCGTGTCGTTGACCGAGACGCCGCCCGCCAGGGTGGCATGCAGGACTTTCTCTACCGTCGCGCGGTCGTGGCTGAAGGGATACAGCGCCAGCGGACGGTCGTGGCCGTTGATGTAGCCGATCGCCTCGTCCAGCGTGCGGTAGCTCTTCACAGGCAGCAGTGGGCCGAAGATTTCGTCCTGCATGATCTTCGCGTCATCACCCGGCTCCAGCAGCACGGTCGGCGGCAGCAGCCGCTGCGCCGGGTCGGCGCTGCCGGCCAGGGTGACGATGTCGACACCGCGCTGCCGCGCGTCGTCGAGATAGCCCTGCAGGCGCGCGTACTGGCCCTCGTTGATGATGCGGGTGTAGTCATCGCGGTTGCCGAGGTCATGGCCGTAGCGCGCCTGGATCTCGCGGCGCAGCGCTTCGACGAAGGCATCGCGCTTGCCGGCCGGGACCAGCACGTAGTCGGGCGCGATGCAGGTCTGGCCGCAGTTGAACCACTTGCCGGTGGCGATGCGGGCGGCGGCCTTCTCGACGGGATAGTCGTCGCAGACCAGGGCCGGCGACTTGCCGCCCAGTTCCAGTGTCAGCGGGGTCAGGTGCGGTGCGGCGGCGGCCATCACCTTGCGGCCCACCGCAGTGGAGCCGGTGAACACCAGATGGTCGAACGGCAGCGCCGCGAAGGCGGCACCAAGATCGGCGCCGCCGGTGGCGACGGCGACGCGGTCGGTCGGGAAGACTTCCGCCAGCAGCTCGCGCAGGAAGGCGCTGGTGCGCGGCGTGTGCTCGGATGGCTTCAGGTAGACGTGGTTGCCGGCGGCGATCGCGGTGGCCAGCGGAATCAGCGCCAGGTTCACTGGATAGTTCCACGGTGCGATCACGCCGACCACGCCCAGCGGCACCGGGCGCACCTGCGCGCGCGCCGGCAGGAAGCGCCAGCCCACGCCGACCCGGCGCGGCTTCATCCAACGGCGCAGGTGCCGGAGCAGGTGGTCGATCTCGTTCAGCGCGGTCATGCCATCGGCGATCCGGCTTTCGTCCAGCGAGCGGTGCCCGAAATCGGCGGCGATGGTGCGCGCCATCTCGTCCAGCCGCCGCTTCAGCGCGTCGCGCAGGCGCTGCAGGTCGTCGCGGCGCTGTGCATGGTCCGGCTTGTTCGCCTGCCAAGCCGCGCGCAGGCGGGCGAGGGTGGGTTGCAGGTCGTGGAGCGTGGTATCGGCGCTGTCCATACGGGTCAGTGTAGTCGCGACGGCGCTAGAATCCAGCCATGAATATCCGACCCTATCGCGGCATCACCCCCACCCTCGGCGCGCGCGCCTACATCGACCCCGCCGCCTGCGTGATCGGCGACGTGGTGCTGGGCGACGACGTGTCGGTGTGGCCGTTCACGGTGATCCGCGGCGACGTCAACTTCATCCGCATCGGCGACCGCACCAACATCCAGGACGGCTCCGTCATCCACGTCAGCCACGACGGCCCACACGCCAAGCTGGGCGGCTTCGCCACCCGCATCGGCAGCGACGTCACC
>JANJTG010000023.1 GCA_024711265.1 Bdellovibrio sp.
GAGCTGCCTCCAGCCCTCGCAAGTTTTGATCTCGTCAATCCGGCGTCCCCAGGGGTCGAAAGGGATATGTTGGGGAGCCTGTGTTTCGGCTTCTTGGGCCCACAGGAGCATGTCGGTGGCGGCCCTTTCCCCGAGGTGATCCAGGTGAGGTAGAGCCTCTTTTTGAACCTCCGGGGGCAGATTCTTTTTTAAAAACTTTTGAAGTGTTTCGTCCGAACGATAGGTGTTTGTGAGGCTGGGGCCTTCTTGATAAAAGTTTTTCATACCTTTAAGTTTAGGCTTTCAGAGGGAGGGGGACAACAAGATCGTCTTTTTTAAGAAAATGGTTGCTGTTTTGTAAGGTCCTATCTATAAGAGCCCCTTATTTTAAGGAGGGGCCGTGTCCCGTTTAGTTTTTGTTATCAGCTTGATGGCTTTGGTGTCCTGTGGATTTAAATCAAACCCCACAGTGGATTCTAAAAACGGTGCCGGTATTATCGGCGGTACTTTGGTGGCCGAAAAAGCCCCCATCGCGTCGGGAATCGTGAGTGTTTATGATGTGGCAGACAATGCGATCTGCACAGGCTCCATCATTGCCGAGAATTTTATTTTGACGGCTGCTCACTGTGTGCAAACGAAAACTTCAAAATTGAAGATTGTTTTTGGTTTGGATGTTGATGCAACGATGGCGATTCGCGAGCCTGATGTTCAACAAGTTTATGTCCGTCGTGTGCTTGATATCAAAGTTCATCCTTCTTACAAACCTGAGGAACAAGAATATAAGCAAACCGACTGGGGTGATATTGCGATCATCAAGTTTTCAGGTACCTTGCCTCCGGGGTACAAACCAGCGACGTTGCTTCCAGATTCGAGTGTTTTACGTCGTGGTGTGATGGTGACGGTGGCAGGTTATGGAGTTTCTTTGGTTGATGCGGCACCTGTGGATCCTAAGAAGATTCGTCATCTTGAAGAGGCCATGGCTTACGGTGAAGTTATTTGTGACGATGGACTTAAGAACTGCCTGAAGGTTGACATGTCCGGAGATGGAGAGCTTCGCCAAGCAAAAGCTCCTATTTCATCTGTTCAAGAAAGTGAAGTTCGTCTGGACGAATCCAAAGGACAAGGAACTTGCAGCGGAGATTCTGGAGGTCCTGCTTATATCGAAAAAGACGGGCAATACTATCTCTTTGGAGTGACCAGCCGAGGCAGCCCTCTGTGTGACGATGTGGGTGTTTATACCAATGCGGTTTATTACAAAAACTGGATTGCCGAAACTATTCTGAAAATGAAGTAGGTAAAAAGGAAGTCCCCCGCGACATCCTTGTCGCGGGAAGAGCTTCGGTGGACTTTAAATTTTTTTGTATCGTTTGAATGTTAAAGTGGCTCCCAGCAGGAAGACCACGCCAAATAAAATATGCAAACTGTGATCGACAGTTCCCAGTTCCAGAACATCAGGGATGGGTTTCCAAAGATATCTGTCTTCGACAAGACTTCCTATAGTCGGAATCCCTAGGCTTCCAAAAAGAAAACCGAGAGCCCCCAGAACTCCATAGATCGTGCCGAAGATATAGCTAAAGCGTTTGGCGCTCAGGGCGCTGTCAAAGCCGAACCAAAGTGAGAGGGCTCCTGATGCGACATGAATCGCATTGTGGGTATAGCTGAGATGGGCTCCTAAGAAATTATCAACGACAAATCCGACAAGGCCCATGACCACTAAGGCGATCCCCATGACCACGCAGACCTCTTGGGCGTACCTTCTTTGGATAGGTAAGAAAGTTTCCGTGGGTTGGGCGCGATAGATCTTTGATGGAGGAGAAGGCTCCTGGGGAGTGACCTTGGGGGGCGTCGGTTTTCGCGGTTCTTTTTCAAGTTCCATAAAAAGCTCCTTATCACCTTTGTGATTATGAGCTTTCCCCCATAATAAATCATGCCTCTGTCGTCAAAATTGGTAGAAAACAGAGGACAAGATTTATGCTTCTTGAAATAGCGGAATGAAAGAGAACTTTGTCACATCTACAAGTCCTCGATCCGTCAACTTGAGGGTGGGGATCACCGGCAGTGCCAAGAAGGCCATCTGGATGAAGGGCTCATCAAGAGTGACGCCTTGAGAACGAAAGGCTTTTTTGAGTTGTTCAATCCCTGACTTAATTTCCTCGGCACTTTGTAGACTGAGAAGTCCTGCGATGGGAAGTTTGACAAGAGCTTGAACTTTTCCATGATTAACAACAACAAAACCTCCGCCATTTTCGATGAGTGTGTTTGCTGCCAGGGTCATGTCAGTGGCGTTGGTTCCGATGACCATCAGATTGTGAGAGTCATGCGCAACCGAGCTGGCCAGAGCGCCACTTTTTAGACCCATCCCTTTGACAAGGCCTAGCCCAGGGGGGCGTTCTTGTCCATAGCGCTCAATATTGGCCATAAACAGAACATCGTCCTCACCGAAGGACGTGCCATCATAACGAAGTGTAAGGTGTTCTGTGATGATTTCATGGGGAATAATTTTGATGACATTGTAGAGGCCTTTTTCAAGCTTGAATGTCAGGTCCTCCTCTTTGAGGGCAGAGCGCTTCATGGTGTTTTCAAGAGGCGGTTGTGATTTTTTGAGTTTTTCGTGAGCCTGTTTTTCAAGAGACAATTCGGATACAGGACGGCCTCCGATAAAGACTTCTTGAATCTCAACTTTTTTAAGATCTCGTAGCAGAACCAGATCCGCTTTTTTCCCAGGGGCGACCAATCCTAAACGTTTTAAGCCGAAATGTTTTGCTGCTGAGTAGGTTGCCAGGCGATAAGCTACATGCACAGGGACTTGATGTTTGTTAATCAGTTCACGAATAAGATAGTTGATATGTCCTTCATGGGCGATTTCAAACGGATTGCGATCGTCCGTACAAAGCAGGCATTGCGCTGAAGAAAATTCATTAACCAAGGGTGCGAGCGTTTTCAAATTTTTAGCGACACTGCCTTCGCGAATGATAAGGCCCATGCCTTTTTGCAGTTTTTCTTTTCCTTCTTCCAAAGTCACCGTTTCGTGACAGTTTTGAATTCCGGCCAGGAGATAGGCATTTAAAGATTTTCCTCGTAACAACGGGGCATGGCCGTCAAGATTAAGATCTTCGAAGGCTTCAATCTTAGCGAGAACTTCTTTGTCAGCATGAATCACTCCTGGGAAGTTCATCATTTCGGCAAGTCCTAATACCGCAGAGTGATCCCTGTGTTTGATCATATCCGCCAGAAGGAAATCGCTGCCATTGGTTTCAAATCCGGGTAAAGCCGGAACACAGGAAGACATCTGCACAAAAAGATTCTGATTCATCAGATCCGAGCATCGTAAGAACCATTCAAAACCGCGCACTCCTAATACATTGGTGATTTCGTGAGGGTCGCAGATGGCGGTGGTGGTGCCCAGAGGCAAAGTGGCGCGCTCAAACTCAAAAGGTGACATCATGGAGGATTCAATATGCAAGTGACCATCAATAAAGCCTGGTGTGATAAAGGCTCCTTGACCATCAATGAGGCGTTTCGTCGGGCTTCCCAGATATTCGACGCCGACGCCGACGATGTATTCTCCACCGATGGCGACGACTGTCGGATAGACATCCCCTGTAATGACGTCAAGCAGTTGTACGTTGGTAATGAGGAGATCTAGTTCGGCGTCACCTCGTGCCTGAGCTAACCTTTGCGGGAATTCTTGAGCTGAGATTTTTTGAGTTTTCTTTTTACCAAGTGAAGAGGCAGCCATGAGCACTTCCTTAAAGTTTAGAGATCCGTTTTGCCAAAGATCTCATCACGGGTTCTTAAAATCTGGGCGACGATACTAAAGGCGATTTCAATGGGGGCATTTCCCCCAAAATCCTCTCCCATCGGGCAATAGAATTTCCCCAGAGTGTCATTGTCGATTCCGGCATGTTGAAGGTCGCTTTTAAGGCGTAGATATTTTTGTTGGCTTCCGACGTTGCCAACATAGCTGAAGCGATCCCGCTGCTTCATGGTCTCGATTAAAACGGGAAGATCTGTGCCATGTCCCATCGTCATGATCGCGACAAAGGATTTCGCGGGAAGTTTGTGAACCTCTTCGGCCATCGTGTCAGTTAAGCGAGTGGTTAACTTGGGCGAGGAGGGAAGTTTGTTTAACCACTCTTGGCGGGGATCAATGCACACAATCTGACAATCAAGTTTTAAAAGCAATCGTACGAGTTCTTGTGAGATGTGCCCGGCACCAAAAACTGCGACATGAAAGGGGTGTTCTTTTTCAAAGAGTTCGAAGAAGAAGCTCACGACTCCTCCACAAGTCATGCCTATGTCTTTTTGAAGGTTCCAGTCGGTAAAAAGATATCGTTCTTTTGCAGAGATCATTCTTTTGGCCTCTTGAATGGCTCTGTTTTCGACTTTTCCACCACCGACAGTTCCATATTCAAGACCGTCAGAGCTGACGATCGCGCGAGCTCCGACCTCTTGAGGGGAAGAACCGAGTTGTTTTACAAGCGTGATGACGACAAAGGATTTGGAGCCCTCTTTGAGGTGCGTGAGGGCACTTAAAAAATCTTCGAAATTGCCTTTACTCATATTGTCCTAGCTCCATAAGAAGTTCTTCAGGGGTCGCCGGGGATTTGATATTCGGAATTTTTTCGGCGCTTTTGTATCGCAAAGCATTTTTAAGTGCCGTCCACACGCTGATGCCTAAGAGGAAGGGAGGTTCTCCGACCGCTTTTGAGCGGTGAACGTTCTGGTGGTTTTCTTGATTTTCAATGAAGGCAACATTGAAGACGCGAGGAGTGTCTTGGATGCTGGGAATTTTATAGGTCGTGGGCGAGTGACTGAGCAGCTTTCCTTCTTTGTTGTAGAAAAGCTTTTCAGAGGTCACCCATCCCATTCCTTGGATGAAAGCCCCCGTCACTTGGCCGTGATCAATGCCGGGATTCAAGGGGCGCCCGAGATCCATGAGGATATCGGCTCTAAGAACTTTGGACTCTCCAGTCCATGTATCGACTTCCACTTCACTGACGGCGACTCCGTTCGTAAAATAATTAAACGGCGTTCCCATGCTGCGAGCTTTATCAAAACCAAGACCTTCGGTTTTAAAATGGGCGTATTCACCCAAGGACATGCGATTTAAGTAGGCCTTCTTTACCAGCTCGGTCCATGAAATGGTTTGACCGCTGGGAAGATGAACGACATGGCCATCGTGGAAATGAAATTCCGACAAATTGATTTGATTCAAATCGACGGCGGGACATTCTGCGATGTCATTCATGGTCGTGCCGATCAAGATATTGTGATAAAGCCAGGAAAGGCGAGTTTTGATTTCTAAACTGGCTTTCAGGGCCGCAGATCCGTTGATATCGGAACCGCTAGAGGCCGCTGTTGGCGACGTGTTGTGGTTTTTTTCGGTGGAGGTGGCCATGACTTTAACATCGGGAGCGGGGATTCCGAAGGCGTGAGCGACGATCTGCTGAATTTTGGTGTTCACCCCTTGCCCCATTTCCGTGGCCCCCGTAGAGACTTGAACGGTTCCATCTTTGTGGACATTGACCAAGGCGTTTCCTTGATTTAGGAAGCGCGCGGTGAAGGCGATACCGAATTTAGTAGCTGTGATCGACAATCCACGAATCTTTCCTGTGCCTTTCGAGTTGAAGGCCTCGATTTCCTGACGACGACGAAGATACTCGGAGTCGTTTTTTAATTGTGCAAAAAGATCTGGCAAAGGATTGTGGGTGAGTGTTTGTCCATAGTGAGTGATATTGTTTTTATCTTTGCCATAACAATTGAGGATGCGAATATCCAAAGCGTCTTTTTTCAAGTAGGCCGCAATGTCTTCAATGATGCTTTCGATGGTCATTGTCCCCTGAGGCCCCCCGAAACCTCGGAAAGCGGTATTTGAATGGAAATTGGTACGACAGACGTAACCTTCGATATGGGTATGGGGCAGGAAATACGCACCATCAATATGGAACATCGCTCGATCTAAGATGGAACTTGAAAGATCCGCATAGGCCCCACCATCGGCGTAAAGCTGGGCTTTTAACCCCAGAATGCGCCCATCGCCATCAAAGCCCACTTCATAGAAGTTTTTAAAGGGATGTCGTTTTCCGGTCATCATCATGTCGTCATCTTTAGAAAGGCAGAGGCGTGCGGGCCGTTGCATTTTTTGAGCAACTAAGGCAGCCATGGCAGCAAAAGGAGCGGCCTGACTTTCTTTGCCGCCAAAGCCTCCGCCCATGCGTTTGACGATGCAAACGACCTCATGAAGATTCAGCCCAAGGGCCTCGGCCACGACGTGTTGAGTTTCACTGGGATGCTGAGAACTGGAATGAATTTCGATTTGCCCATCCTCCATAGGGTAGGCAATACAGGCTTGAGATTCGAGATAGAAATGTTCTTGGCCACCGCATTCAAAAGAGCCAGAAAGCTTGTGAGGCGCCTCCTGCATGGCGGAGTGCACGTCGCCACAGGTAAAAGGGTTGGCTTTATAAATAAAATTCTTTTTCGCGATCGCTTCGTCAATGCTTAAAATCGCGGGTTGCTTTTCGATATCAAATTTGACCAAGGATTTGGCCCTTAGCAGTGCTTCCATGGAAGTGCCCACCAAGATCAGCGCGGGCTCATCGTAATAGCCAATTTTACTTTCAACTAAGACAGGTTGTTCTGGAATGATCGTTCCCCAGTGATTGTGATGAAAGTCCTTGGCGGTGAAGGCTGCCAAGACACCAGGGGCGTTTAGGGCCTCTTTGGTTTCGATGGCTTTTAAAAGACCTGCCGCGGCAGGGACCCCGATGGGAAGAACAAAAACTTCTTTTTGAGTTAACGGACGGTCGTCAATAAAAACACTGCCTCCAGTGACATGACCGCGTGAAGAATCATGGGGGATGTTTTGACCTATGGACATGATGCACTCTCTTGGCAAAGTTCAATGTAACACTTGTGGAAAAGATTTTCTGCGACCGTTAGACGATACTCATCGGAGGCTCTTAAATCTGATATCGGTTTGATTAAAGAGCGAACTTTCTTGCCGACGTTTTTGAAAGTGTCTTCAGAGAACAAGGACCCAGTAAGATCTTTTTCGATTTCAGGAAGGCGGATCACCGTCGGGCCGACGCCGCCCAGGGCGACACGGGCCTCGAGAATCTTTTGATTCTCAATTTTAAGGGCCGCCGCAAAGGTCACCGCAGAAATATCCAAATCTTTTCTGAGGGAAACTTTAAAGAATTTTGTCATCCAATTTTTGCCAAGTGTCGGGATGAAAATCCCAGTGCAGATTTCGTCGGGCTGAAGATCGAATGACTTATAAGCTTTGTAAAAAGAGGTGAGGGGGACTGAACGAGAACCTTTTGCCGATGTCAAATGGACTTCGGCATTGAGAGTCAGAAGAGCTGGAATACTATCCCCGATGGGAGAACCATTTAAAACGTTTCCGGCCAGCGTTCCTTGGTTTTTGATTTGAGGAGAGGCGAAAATACGCATCAAGCGACTGAGCTCGGGCTGCTCTTTTTCCACAAAATTTTCGAAATCTGTCAGAGAGGTTCGAGATCCAATCCACAATCCCTGAGGAGTGCTTTCCAGCTTAGCGAGTTCTGCAATGCGGTTGAGAACCAGGACATGATCTAAGAAGAACTTTCCCTTGTTGTGTAGGACCCCGAGATCTGTTGCCCCGGAAACAATGCGAAGCTGCGGATATTGCTGTTTAAGCGAAATCGCCTCGGGCAAAGAGACGGGCGAAAAAACCATTTTCTGTGAACCTTCAAGATGGATGGTGTTCGTGGAAATCTTCTGAAAAATCTCTTGCTGAGTTTTTTTAAGATATCTTTGTGCCAGAGGAGTCCACTTTTTCAAATCGATATTCACGGCTGAGTTCAGAATCGGTTCATAACCCGTACAGCGACAAAGATTTCCGGTCAGATGGTTGCGGGCCTTTTTTTCGGTGATCGGAGTGTTGTTTTGGGAACAACTGTCGGCAAGACCCGAGAGCGAGCACACCATGCCGGGGGTGCAATACCCACACTGTCCTCCATGAAACTCGCGCATCTTGCTTTGCACTTCGTTGAGTTCTTCTTCCTCAGCGAGGCCCTCCACGGTTACGATCGCGCAGAGATCAAAAAGGTAAATAGGGGCAATACAGGAGTTGAGAGTCTGAAATGAGCTCCATTCATTTTCATTCCAACGAGCAACAAGAACTGTGCAGGCCCCGCAATCCCCTTCGGCACAAACAACCTTGGTGCCGGGAAGGTGAGCGTGATAACGAAGAAATTGTGCTAAAGGTAAAAAAGCTTCGTCGCCGTGGACTTGGTGTTCCACGCCATTGATAGTAAGATGGATTTGTTTACGTTTTGATGATTGGGCCATTTTAAATTGCTCTCATAAAATCACTTTCAATACAAGGCATAATCAAGTAGCTTGTGAGCATGGTATTTAAATTTCTTCTTCCGATTGTTGCTGGCATCTCTATCGTTCTTCAGGGCACTTTGAATCGAACTTCGGCGTCTCAGATAGGGCTTGTTTCTGCAGTTTTTCTAAATGCTTTGGTTTTTCTGGTTTTTTCAGGCGTTTTTTGGTTGGCGATGAGATTTGAGTTGATTGGCGGCCTGACGACGATGTCAGCGAAACCTTTTGTCGACTTGAAGTGGTGGCAGATCTTGCCAGGCGTTTTGGGTTTTTTTATCGTTCTTTTAACTCCGTTGGCGATTGAATTTTTGGGGGCAAATCTGACCTTTGCGGCCATCATTTGCACTCAGTTGGCGGTCAGTATGATCTGGGATTCGTATATGGAAAAAGCTCCGCCCTCCCCCCTGAGTCTTTGGGGAGTTGGTGTGATGGTGCTAGGTTTAGTTCTGATTGTGGTGTCGAAGAAGTAGATGGCCCCACAGAAAAATTCTAAGGGGCGTTCAGGTTTTTATTGTTTTTTCACGTAGGCGTTGATGCGAATTCCACGAGCCAGGGACGTGGTGACCGTGACATTGGTTCCGCGAACAAGGTCTTCCGTGGTGGTGTTTTTAAAGTCGATATTAAAATCAAGTTCTTTAGAGCGATTGCTAGGACAAGTGGCCACTCCTGAGAAGATCTTGCCACTGCCAAAGGTGACGAAATCCCAGTACAGAGTCGGATTGAGTGTGAAGGTGCCATTGCAAGATTCATCGCTATGGCCATCAGGGTAAGTTCTTTGAATTTCAAACTCTCGGGTGTTGAGGACGCGGAACTTTAGATACACCTTCTGAAAACCGGCACGAGCTTCGACGTTATAACGGCCGACGATGTTTCCGGGCGTCAGCTCAGCAGCCAATGATGTTGAACAGGTCAATAGAATCAAAACAGATGATAATAGATACTTCATTTTCTTCCCTCCCTTGGTAGATAGGTTTTTATACCCAGAGGGAAAAGGCCCGGACAAAACAAAGTCCAAGAAACTGGAAATTTACAGTACCGCTGGATGGAGAAGGTTCTTTTGCTGTGGGGCTGAGGTAAAAGCGAATGTATTGCAGGGGTGAAAGCTTTCGATGTCCACTTTTTTGACACCTCCTGGCATATTTTCCCTGTGGCGGTCAGAAATAGACACAGTCTCTCGTTCTGCGGTAAGACGTTTGCGGTCAATTAACTTGGGGAGAAAAAAATTAATAATAAGCTTTTATTGATTGCCGCGACGGGACTGATGTTGTCTCCAGTGTCTTTGTGGGCACAGTCATCCAGCACTTCGACGACCAATTCCAGCACCTTGAAAATGGAAGAGGTTAAAAAGAGTGAAGAGAAGGAAAGCGACATTGATAAAGAGATCACTGATGCGCGCATGAGAGCTCAGTTGGGTTCTAAATCCCGCTGGTCATTTAAATCTAGCTTGGCGTATTCCGGTGGTTCTGTTGAAGAACCCTTCAGTGGAGTTCGCCCCAATTATCGTGCCTCGGCTTCTGTGGAGTCTATGACTTCGTTGTCTGGTGATGTGGGTATCAACTACCGCATGGGAGAGCGTGATAATTTCAGTTTCGGAACGGGTATTACCATTATTGATCCTTTGCATGGTGATATCACAAAACCAGCGCAAGACACTCGTACGGGCAGATCTGGAAGCCTTTCTCGTTATGAAGTTTCCACTCCTTATTTGGGATGGAGCCGTGGTTATCGCGCGTGGGATTCACAAATGATTTCAAGCTTTACCTATAGCCACGCAACAGACTCAGACTCTGTAAACATCACGAAGACTTTCGGAGCGGCGAGTTTTAGCCAAACGATCTTAGCTAATCTTGGAAACTCTGGTTGGACTGGTGGAACCAGCTTAACGATTGGCAAAAGCTTTTATACTGGGGACGTGACGGATGCGGCAATCGTTAAGCGTATGAAGGCGGGTCTTTATAAACGTACCGACATGACGGCAGGCCTTTTCCCTTTCCTTCAGTACTCCTTTAATGATCGTTACTCTTTCAGAACGGTTTTTGGATACTTCCAGTTTTCTCGTTATGAAGGATACGACGACAACGTTCAAATTGAGCCTTATCAATCAGTAGGAACGGGGATCTCCATCACGCGTGATATCTATCTATATCCGAACATTCAGTTCACCCCGAAAGATATCAGAGCAGACCGTACGAATGTGGCTCTTTCTGCCAACATCAATTTGTTCTAATAAGAACGAAGGGTCTTAAAACGAAAAAACCCAAGGAGTCTTCCTTGGGTTTTTTTATTTTCAGAGCGGGAAAACTACCTCCCGATTTTTGAAAGAACATGAGCTTTCGCCACCTGAAACTTTTTAAGGATTTCCAGGCGTTTGTTCTTCATATCAAAAAGTTTTTCCGAAGCTCCGAGGACATCAGGAGAGTTCTTTACTCCGCGCGCGTACTCTGACTGTGTCAGTTTGTAATAGCGTTCAGAGCGAGTGATGTTTTCTTCCGCTTCGTGCGCCTGATCGTGCATCACGCGAAGTTCCGCCAGTTCTCCTTTTAGGTTGGCCTCAATCTCTTGCTTGGTAAAGGAAGACAAAGCCAAAGAGGCTTGGGCTTCTTTGAGTTTCGCCGCAGCTTCGCGTTGAGATTCAAATCCGTTGGGAAGGCTGATTGAAAGGCGCAGCCCGACGACAGACTCGGTGCGATCGCTGGCATCTAACTTATCCTCTTCGCGCTCATTGAATTGATTGTAAGAGGCATAGGCATCTAGCTTGGGCCACCACTCCCGGCGTTGACTTTTCGCTAACAATGCATCTTGCTCTGATTGGACCTGACTTTCTTTGTATTGAAATTCGTGGTCCTGCTCGCTGTATTTGAGGGAAGCTTCGTAGTCATGATCGTGTGTCAGTTTTTCCGAAAAAGACAATCGAACGCTTTCATCCAGGCCCAATAAAAGCCTTAGGGTTCGAAGATTGTTTTGCATCTGCACATCGGCTTCGGCGAGTTCTCGGCGTAGGTCAACGTCTTTCATTTCAAATTCAAACCGGTCCGAGTCCGTCGCGACACCACTTTTAATGCGACGTTGGGCGGCGTTGAGATTCTGCTGATTGACGACGAGGGTCTCTTTCAGAAGATCGATTTTCTCTTGTAGATAGCGCAGCTCCCAATAGGTGACGCGGGCCTTTTCCAATTCTTCAGCCAGGGTCTTCTTTGATTGAGAAGCCCGTTTGCTGGTCTCTAGGCGGCGAATATCACTTTCAATCTGATCTTTTCCGCCGTTAAAAAGATTGGCTTTCAGTTCCGCACCATAAGTGGGTTGGGTCTTTTGTTCCTCAGAGCCAACTTTAAAACTTTCCTGAGCCCCGTGCAGTTCAAGGGAGGGAAGAAAGGATCTGGCTAAAGATCCTTCTCGCTCTTGCGCGGCTTCTTGATGCATTTTCGCCGAAGAGACTTTGACGTTTTTTGCATTCAGAAGTTCTCGAAGGGATTCTGAGGAGATTTGTATAGGTTCCGCAAAGACAGTGAGAGGTGTCAACGTGAGTATTAAAATAGAAAGACTGATTCGTTTCATAAAAAGCTCTACTTTCGAGGTTCAATCGTGAACTTCAGAATGTCGGAGTGTCCCGTCGCGGGATCCGCAATATTCAAGATCAAGGTGTAGCGATGAGTTCCTTTGGCGTCATAACTTCCTTCTAGCGAGTTCCCGCTGGCTTTGAAAGTGATGTCCTCCGTCTTTTTTGTGCGAGGAATTTCGGCCTTGGCAGCGATCTTGAGTCCTTGGGCTTCTTTGGGTTTCATCTCAGAATCATAAAAATAGATCTTCAAATCTTTACCTTTGGAGACCACCTCCACTTGAGTTTTTTCGAGTGACTTGAGGACGCCACCTTTGGGAGCTTGCACTTTCTTGGGAGCATCGTGATCGTGACCTTCATGGGCCCCTACGGTCGAGATGGAGATTGTCAATGCGATGAATATTGCAAAAGTTAATTTTTTCATAAGTTATACCCTCTCATTTTGCTGTTTATCGTCGATATAGTTTTCCGCTGATCTTTTGCCAATCTTATAAAATAAGGCCGGGGTGACGATGATATCTAAGAGTGTGGAGCTTAAAAGCCCCCCAACGATCACGACCGCGACTGGATGAAGAATCTCACTGCCGGGTTGGCCCTTTGCAAACACCAACGGCAAAAGCGCCAGAGCTGCCACAAATGCAGTCATCATCACGGGGATCAGGCGTTCCTGAGAACCGCGAATAATCATCTCTTTAGAAAAGCTTTCACCTTCGTATTTCATCAGGTGAAGATAGTGGGAAATCATCATAATGCTGTTGCGCGAGGCCATACCACACAGAGTGATAAATCCGACTAAGCTTGCCACCGTCAATGAGCGATCGGTGAAAAAGAGTAAAATGATGCCACCGATAAATGCCAAGGGGATCGTCACCATAATCTGAGCAGCAATGGTTTTGGAATGAAAGTGAGACCATAACACCAAAGCGATTCCTAGGATGGAAATAAGACTGAAGATAAGAATCTTTTGTGTGGCGTTTTTTTGACTTTCAAACTGCCCACCATAAACGACGTAATATCCTTCGGGGAAGGAAACCTTTTCAGAGACTTTTTTCTGAATCTCTTCAATAAGGCTTCCCAGGTCTCGACCGCTGACGTTCGCACTGATGACGATCCGACGTTGACCATTTTCCCGATTGATTTCGTTGGGACCTGTTGATTCATAAACATCGGCCACTTGCTCCAGCAGAACTTTTCTTCCGTCGGGCATGATCTTAAGAACCGTTTTTTGCATTTTTTCAAGAGTGGCTCGCGATGACTCATCAAACTGGAAGAAGACGTCAAAAACCTTGGTGTCATCAAGGACTTCGGCGACAGTTTCTCCGTTGAATGCGGATTCAAGCAAGGTTGTGATTTCTCCGGGACTTAGTCCATAGCGGGCGGCATCGTCACGAAGCACGTGAATTTTGACTTGAGGAATAAGCCCTTGGCTTTCGACTTTGAGATCGACCAGGCCGCGAGTGTCTTTAATAGCCGCTTCGAGATCCATGGCTTTTTCTCGCAGGGTGGTGAGGTCGGGACCAAAGATTTTGATGGCAATGGCGGCACTGACACCTGAGAGCATATGGTCAATCAAATGAGCAATGGGTTGACCCACATTCACGCCGACTTCGGGAAGGGAGGCTTTAATCTTTGATCGGATGTCGTTGAGAACAATCTCGCGTGGGCGACCGGTGCTATTGAAGTCGACATCAATTTCGCTGACGTGAACCCCCATGGCATGTTCATCGAGTTCGGCGCGGCCGGTTCGGCGAGAAACGGATTTAACTTCTGGCATGGACAGAATGATAGCTTCGGTCTTTTCGCCAATTTTACCTGATTCAGCAAGGCTGATTCCAGGGGGCGCAATCACAGAGATCACCGCTGTTCCTTCATTGAACTTGGGAAGAAAATCCCGTCCCATAAAAGGAATCAAAGCGACTGAGAAAACAAATAACAACGTCGCTCCGCCTAAAATAAGATTGGATCTTGGTAGGGCCCACTCAAGAACTTGACGGTCCACGTGCTTTAACCACACGACAAAACGGGTGTCGTGATGCTCAGCCAGTTTTCCCTTTAGGAAATAAGAGCAGAGAACGGGTGTCAGAGTCAGTGACACGACCAGGGACGCAATCAGGGAGGTGATATACGCAATCCCCAATGGCATGAAGAGGCGCCCTTCCAGGCCCGTCAAATTAAAGAGTGGCAGGAAGACCAGAGCGATAATCACGGTCGCCAAAACGATCGAGTTTCTGATTTCACTGGACGCTTCATAGATCACCCGAAGAAAAGGACGGGGTGTCGCCAGCTGAGCGTTTTCGCGCAATCTACGGAAAACGTTTTCGACGTCCACGATAGAGTCATCCACCAGTTCTCCGATGGCGATGGCAAGGCCCCCGAGTGTCATGGTGTTGACACTGAGACCGAAGAACTTGAAGACGATGGCCGTGACTAAAAAGGAAACGGGAATCGCTGTCAAAGTGATGACGGACATGCGCAGGTTCGCCAAAAAAATAAAGAGAATAATGAAAACTAAGACAGTTCCGAACTTCAGTTTCCCTTTGATTCCTGCGATGGAGGCTTCAATGAAGTCTGCCTGCTTAAAGACGTTGGGGTTGACCACAACCCCCTTGGGCAGAGAGGGTTTGAGTTCCTCAATGGCTTTTTCGATGGCGTGAGTCATGCGAACCGTGTCGGCGCCAGGCTGTTTTTGAATCGTCATAACGACAGAAGGTTTTCCATTGAAACTTCCGTCACCACGTTTAAGGCGAGGAGCTTCTTTGACCTCCGCAATGTCTTTGACAAGGACGGGGCGACCGAAATGAAGGCCAATCAAGGTGTCTTTAATATCGTCCAGGGATTCAATGATGCCGATGTTACGAACCAGGAATTCTTGCCCGTCTTTTTCTAAGAATCCACCCGTGGTGTTTTGACTGATCTGGGCCAGCTCTTTATCCACTTGATCAATAGAAAGTTGATAGCGGTTGAGTTTTTCTGCAGACACAAGAATTTGATACTGCTTCAGACCTCCTCCGATTGAAATCACTTGGGCGACGCCAGGAATCGTCATCAGTCGTGGACGAAGCACCCACTCAGCAAGGCTTCGGAGTTCCATCGGTCCGACATCGTTGCTTTCGGAAGTGACAGCGATTTGTTGAATCTGCCCCATCAACGAACCGATCGGTCCCATGACGGGCTCGATATTTCTAGGAAGACGTTCTTTCGCTAGATTTAATTTTTCTTGAACAAGCTGGCGGTTGCGATAGATATCAGTGCCCCACTCGAATTCGACATAAATGGCTGAAAGGCCAATTCCCGATTGCGAGCGAATCCGCTCGACGCCGGGAAGTCCATTGAGGAAGGACTCAATGGGGAAAGTCACCCGTGTTTCAACCTCTTCGGGGGCCATCCCATGGGATTCGGTCATAATAGTGACGGTCGGTTTGGTAACATCAGGGAAGACATCGACAGGGAGATCTCGGATCGCCATCGCCCCGTAGACGATAATAAAGGCGGTGATCACGACGACAAGCAGTCGATGGTTTAGCGCATAGCGAATAATGGCATTAAGCATGTAAGCCTCAAATAATGAAATTGAAATGTATGGAAAAACAGAAAGAAGTGCTTACTTATGCTCGCGGCGGTTGAAAGGGGCCTTCGAGATCCGGACCTGGTTTGATTCTAAATAAAGCTTCGGGATAAGATACCGAAGTTCGTGTCAATAAAGTCAAAGATTGGCTGTCATTGCTAGGAGAATGATTGACCTGGCAGCAGCTAATACGGTGAGCAGGACAGCGGCAGTCATGTTTTTCAGGTGATGAAGATTCCTTTTGTGTGTGATCAAAAGAATCCTCGTGCGAGAAGTCCGTATGTGGACTCATGGATTGATGTTCATGATGTTCAGAAACTGAAGGAGGGCAATGTTCGACGATGCGAGCAAAGCTCGGTAAGCAGAAGACTGCCACCAAGAAAAAAGTAAAAAGAGATACGATATAACCCTTCTTCACACCTTTATCTAATTCCAAGGTTCCAAGTCTGTCAATACAGCCTTGGAATTGAAGACAAGATATTCAATATAATAAGTGCAAATAGAAATAGATCTCACTTTGAGATTTTCAGGGACCTTCTTTTAGTCT
Source organism: Bdellovibrio sp. (assembly GCA_024711265.1). Classification (GTDB taxonomy): domain Bacteria; phylum Bdellovibrionota; class Bdellovibrionia; order Bdellovibrionales; family Bdellovibrionaceae; genus Bdellovibrio. Next base: position 16,024 of record JANJTG010000023.1, read on the forward strand.
AGCATAGGCGCCATGTCTTTTAAAAATCTTTGGCATAATCTACCTCCGGAAATTCAGAATCTCTTCTCTCAGGAAGCAGTGCGCAAGGAGTATAAGCGGGGCGAATTTATTTATCGTGCGGGCGACTCTCCGAAGGGAATTTACTTTGTGGAGAGTGGGCTTGTGGGGTTGGTCATCATCGGGGAGTCGTCGGGGAAGGAACACCTTTTGCGATTTTTTAAGGAAGGGCAGTTCTTTGGGCACCGAGCTCTTTTTTCTGATGAAGGGTATCATGCGACGACTACGGCTTTGCAGGCGACCTCCATTTCTTTGATTCCTAGAGATATTGTCATAAAAGTTTTGGAGAAGTACCCGGCCTTGTATAGAGATGTTGTTTTGACTCTAGCTAAAGAGCTTCGTCATTGTGAAGAGCAGCGAGTGATGATCTTGGAAAATCAGATATTGTCGCGAACTGCCCAAGCCTTGATCTATCTGAAGGATTTACATCCGGAGCATGCTTGGACTCGGCAAGAGATCGCCAACTTTTGTGCTAGTACGGTTTCAACTATTATTAAAGCCTTGGCGGAGTTGGAAGATCTGGGGTTCATCCGCCAGGAGGGACGGGCGATTGAGATTCTTGACCGTGATGGTTTGTTGAATATCACAAGCTGATTCTTTTAAGGTTGATGGCAAGAATTTGCTCTTTGCCATCAACAGGAACGATACCTTTCTCAGAGCGTCTACATCTTTTTGATTTGATCAAATAAGATGAGGGCCCCCATCACAAGAACGAAGTAGCCAAAACTTTTTTTCAGAGTTTTTTCTGAGATTCTCTTTGTCAATTTCATCCCTAAGAAAAGCCCGGCGATGGCAATACCCGCAATAGTAAATAAGAGCTGCCAATCAATGTATGGTTGATGTTGAACATCGCCAATAAAGCCCAACAGTGATTTGGCGGCGATAATAAACAGTGATGTGCCTACAGCAATTTTCATCGGCATTCCAACCAGTAAAACCAGGGCAGGAATGATTAAGAACCCTCCTCCGGCCCCAACAAATCCGGTGATGGCGCCGACGATCAATCCTTCTGCAGAGATCAAGATCAGGCGCTTAGCATCGGAAATACTCTTCGATTGAGTAGAAGTTTTGCTCCCACGAATCATGGACAGAGAGGCGCCTAACATAAGGATGGCAAAGACGGACATGATAAGTAGAGCTTTTGAAATGGGAGTGCTGCCTAAAACGAAGACGGGATCCGGAAGGATGGGGACGACGTAAGCTCGGGTGACATACACTCCAATGAAACTTGGTACTGCGAAAATGAATCCCGTCTTAAGATCCACTTCCTTTTTCTTCAAGTAGGAAAGCCCACCCACAAGCGCGGTCAGCCCGACGATGAAAAGTGAGTAGGCTGTTGCGAGGACCGGAGTGATGGCAAAGAGATAGACCAGAATGGGAACGGTCAGGATGGACCCGCCTCCGCCGATCATTCCCAACGAAAGACCCATAAAAATTGAGGCTATGTACCCGTATAATTCCATAAATAACTCACTTGTTAAATTTAACGATCTTGTCCAATTGTCTAAAGATAAACATTCCCACCAACATACTGGCGACGAAGATCAAAGGTGCGGATTCAAAACTTGCCAAAGACGTGATGGCAGGCCCAGGGCAAACTCCGGCAAGACCCCAGCCAATGCCGAATATGAGGGAACCAAAAACCAGAGCGGGTGTGACCTCTTTTTTAGTGGGCACGTGCCAGTCCATGGACAAAAGCGGTGTTTTGCGGCGGCGAATAAGTTTATAGGTGAAAAAGTGAACGCCGATGGATCCGATCATAACGAACATCAAAGAGGGATCCCAGGAGCCAAAGAGATCCAGGAAACCGATCACCTTTTGAGGTTGTGTCATGCCTGAAAGGCCGAGTCCCAAAGCAAAGATAAATCCAACAACTAATGCGGCAATAGAATTTTTCATTAGAGAACTCCTAATTTTTTGAAGACAAAAACGGCGACAATACCGGCGGCCATAAAGGCAACAGTGGCGGTGAGTGAGCGTGGAGATAAGCGGCTGATGCCGCAGACGCCGTGCCCACTGGTGCATCCACTTCCCATAACCGTTCCAAATCCCACCAGGAGGCCTGCAATAATGAGGGTTTTCATTTCAGTCGCCCATGACCCCGCCAGTGTTTCTGGTTTGATAAATTTTAAAGCCAGGCCTCCTGAAAAAAGTCCCACCACAAAGAGTGTTCTCCAGGAAGTATCCCCTTTCTTCATAGAAAAAAGACCATTGATGATTCCACTGATACCCGTGACCCGACCATTCCAAAGAAGCATCAGAGACACGGAAATACCTATAAGGCTTCCTCCAATAAGAGCGTTGATCCATTCTTGTTGCATAGTGGTTGTCCTTTCTAGTTTCTTTCGATGACTTGTTTGAGTTCGTTCCAGCGAATCATCCCGCCGGCTAGATTGATTGTTTTTTTATAGCCTAGTCGGATGCTTTCAGCTGTGGCTTGTCCAGAGCGTCCGCCGCTTCGACATGTGAAGACAATCTCTTCGGAACGATCTCCTTTTTCAAGAAAATTTGTAAGTTCAGGCCCTAGTGTGATGAGTTCTGAAGTTGGGACATGCCCCAGTTCGTTGTTGAACTCTTCGGGGCGTCTGACGTCAATGATACGAACCTTCCCGAGATGTTTAAGAAGTTCTTCGCAGGAGATTTCGGAAATACCATCGACGATCTGGGCGTGAAGGGAGCTTGCCCCTGGCTGAGTGCCACAGGCCAGATTGGCGGGAACGGCTTCGTGGATTTTTTTTGGATTATCCAACTTAAGTTCAGCCATGATTTTATTGAAGTCATCTTTAGTTTTGCCACCGCCCAAGCGGGGGTTGTGTCTCTTTTCTAATTCGATTGTCGAGTGAGTCTGTCCGCGATAGTCGTGTCCAGGGTAAACTTGAGTGTCGTCGGGAAGAGTGAAGAGTTTGTTATGAACACTCTCATAGAGTCGCTCAGATGAACCTTGTTGAAAATCTGTTCTGCCGGTTCCTCGGATCAGAAGGGTGTCTCCGGTGAAAACCATCCCTTCGAAATAAAAACTCAGGCAAGTGTTGGTGTGACCTGGGGTTGCGAGGACTTTAATTTTTTTGTTTCCCAGGGTGAGTTCCTGCCCATCCTCAAGCGGTATATCAACACAGTTCACACCAGCATCAAGACTCACTCCTGTCTTGGCTTGCGTTCTTTTGCGAATCTCTCCTGCGCCGGTGATGTGATCAGCGTGGACATGGGTGTCTAAGACATACATCAGACGAAGACCCAACTCTTGGACGAGTTTGAGATCGCGATCGACTGTGGTCAGCACCGGGTCTATCAGCGCCGCCTCTTTGGATGTCTTGTCGGCGATCAAGTAAGTGTAGGTGGAAGACTCGGACTCGAAGAGTTGATAAAATATGATGTCTGTGGCCATGGGTTCCTTCCAATCTTGGGGTGATGGGTTTTGGTGGGCGACGGCAGTTCCAGTCAAAGGCTTGTTTGTTTCAAACCAACGCTGACAGTCCTGCATAAAAATAAATTCGTTGTGATCTTTAAAGTTGGAAAGCAGAGCTTCTTCACTTTTATCTCCTGTCACGAGAATCGCCAATCGTCCATTCAGAGACTGTAGCTCTGTGAAGAGGTTTTCGGGGGTCACATGGTGAGCTCCTGGTATATGTCGCTGCTCAAATTCCAGACGCGGGCGGAGGTCGAGGATGCGGATAAGTTCAGGTTCCGAAATCCAGATATTGTAAACTTGTTCGCATGTCAGTGTTTTAAAATTATTTTGAGTTTCCATGGAGTCATACTGCCATCGATATTTTGGGTTCCATGATGTGCTGGCACATAATTGATTTAAAAAAGCGAAATTTTTATTTTGGCTCAGAGCGGAGAAGTGGAAATTATGTTCCAGCACATCAAAGGGAATGCTTTGATGTGTTATATTTAAGGGCCTAGAGAAAGGTGATTTATGAAGCAGGTAGTAAAGGAATTCTTTGATAAGGCAACTTGGACTTTAAGTTATATT
>JANJTG010000044.1 GCA_024711265.1 Bdellovibrio sp.
TGGCTGCAGCAAAAGAAATGGGTGGAAATATTTGGGTTGTAAAAGCTCAAATTCATGCTGGCGGTCGCGGTAAAGGCGGCGGCGTTAAAATTGCAAAAACTTTAGATGAAGTCGGCGAATTGACGAAAAAAATGATCGGCATGACTTTGGTAACTCACCAAACAGGCCCTGAGGGGAAAGTCGTTCAAAAAGTTTTCATCGAACAAGGCTGTAACATCGCCAAAGAATACTACGTTGCTTGCCTGATCGACCGCGCAACAGGAAGAGCCGCTATGATGGCCTCTTCTGAGGGTGGTATGGATATCGAGGAAGTGGCTGAACACAATCCCAATGCGATAAAAAAGGTCGACATCGATCCTACTATTGGACTAGCTCCTTTCCAGGCTCGCGAGTTGGCATTCCAAATCGGCATGGCTCCTGAGATCGTCAACAAGGCTGTGAAGTTCTTCATGGGTCTTTACAACGCGTTCGTCACAACAGATTGCTCTATCGCCGAAATCAATCCTTTGGTTGTCACCAAAGAGGGTGAAGTACTTTGTTTAGATGCAAAAATGAATTTCGATTCTAACGCTCTTTACAGACACCAAGACATCGTTGAAATGCGCGATCTGAACGAAGAAGAGCCTTCCGAAATCGAAGCTTCCAAGTATGACCTTGCGTTCATCAAGCTTGATGGCAACATCGGCTGCCTTGTGAATGGTGCGGGTCTAGCAATGGCGACTTTGGATATCATCAAGTTGCACGGCTCTTCTCCTGCTAACTTCTTGGATGTGGGCGGTGGTGCCAACAAAGAAAAAGTGACAGCGGCCTTCAAAATCATTTTGAAAGATCCCAACGTCAAAGGAATCCTTGTGAACATCTTCGGTGGTATCATGAAGTGTGACATCATCGCAGAGGGTGTGATCGCGGCGTCTAAAGAGCTTGGTTTGAAAGTTCCTCTTGTTGTACGCCTTGAGGGTACAAACGTTGAACTGGGTAAAAAAATGTTGAGAGAAAGCGGATTGAATATCACTCCTGCTGACGACCTCACAGATGCAGCGAAAAAGATCGTGGCTGCGGTTAAAGGATAATCGACATGGCAATTCTTATTAACAAAGACACTAAAGTAATCTGCCAAGGGTTCACTGGAGCTCAAGGAACTTTCCACTCTGAACAAGCTTTGGCTTATGGAACAAAAATGGTGGGCGGCGTGACTCCTGGTAAGGGTGGCACGACTCATATCGGTCTTCCTGTGTTCAACACAGTCAAAGAAGCTAAAGCCGCAACGGGCTGTAACGCTTCTGTGATCTTCGTACCTCCTCCATTTGCTGCGGACTCTATCATGGAAGCCGTTGATGCGGATTTGGATCTGGTGATTTGTATCACTGAAGGCATTCCTGTTTTGGACATGGTGAAGGTGAAGAAGTTCATGCAAGGCAAACGCACTCGTTTGATCGGTCCTAACTGCCCTGGCGTGATCACTCCTGGCGCATGTAAGATCGGCATTATGCCTGCACACATCCACAAACCAGGTCGTATCGGCGTTCTTTCACGCTCTGGAACTTTGACTTACGAGGCTGTTGGTCAATTGACAGCTTTGGGACTTGGTCAATCCACTTGCGTCGGCATCGGTGGCGACCCTGTGAATGGAACAAACTTCATCGACGTTCTTAAAATGTTCAATGAAGATCCAGACACAGACGCTGTGATCATGATCGGCGAAATCGGTGGTTCTGCAGAAGAAGAAGCTGCGGAATACATCAAAAAGAACTTCAAAAAACCAGTGGCCGCGTTTATCGCGGGGGCCGCAGCTCCTGCCGGAAAACGTATGGGTCACGCGGGCGCAATCATCAGTGGCGGCAAAGGAACTGCGGAAGCGAAATTCGCAGCCCTTGAAGCAGCGGGATGCAAGATTGCTCGCAGCCCAGCGGATATGGGTACTACCTTGAAGTCTATGCTTAAATAGTTCTTCTTAGACATATCAAAACAAAAAAACCCACGACAGAAATGCCGTGGGTTTTTTTATATTCTTATGAATCTGAGCGTAGGTCTATTCGACCGCCCCCTCATCAATCCACTGTTTCAACATATCACGAGCTTCTTCACTGAAAGGCATCCCTTCAGGGGGCATGGTCTTTTCAAGAACCACTCGAGTGTAGATCTTGTCTTTACGGCTACTAACAACAGAGAAACTACCCCAGTTCGGCATAAGATCCCCCGTGTTCTCGTTGTGGCAAAGAGCACAGTACTGATCAAAAACCGCTGTCTTCACCTTTGCATAGGTAAGAATCTCGCCTTCAGAAGAAGTTGGAGGCTGTGGTGCTGGGGCGGGCGCTGGCTCTGATGGAGCTTCGGGAGCAGGCGACGCCGACGGAGGTTCCGGCATTGCCACTTGAGTGGGAGGAGGAGTGCTTTCCGCACCACCTTGTGGAGCGCCCAATTTCAACCACTCTGCCACCAATGCCCGCTCCTCGTCAGTCATGGGCATACCCAAAGGCATGTCTCTTTTAATAACGACACGATCTAAAAGACGATCTTTTTTAGCGAAGCTGACTTCGTAGCTATTCCAGTTGGGAATGGCCGAGCCTTCATTGTGACAAGCGGTGCACGCACGTTGAAAAATAGGCTTAATGTCTCGAACGTACGTGACGGCAGCATCACCTGCACCCGCCTGAGTGTTCGCACCCGCACTCACTTTTGCACGATCAAGAGTCATATGTTTGTCGCCGCAAGAAACCAAAACTAACATAGGGAGAAGGAGTAAAAGCTTTTTCATACACAAGCCTTTCTATAACCACGCGTGAAGGATAAAATAGAAACTGTCTTTGTTTGCGCGAACGCTTTCTTGCGGTACTTCTTTAACAGAAGACTCCGCCTTTTCATAGCGAACTAGGATATTCGTAGTTGCAGTGAAAAAATGTTTAAAGCCCACCCCATGGCGCTGAAACACATCCCCAGAAAACTTCTGATCTAAAGCTATACGATCATATCTATATTGCAAAACCCACCAAGGGTTGATTTCAAAATTCGCCTCTGCACCCATTCCCAAAGACTCGCTCTTTTCAAGGGCTGCCTGCAAAGCCAAATCAGAACCCGGAATGAACTGCCCCATATTAATGGCGTTATATTTTTGATTGTTCCAGCCTTGAGCCCATACCACCTCACCCAACACATGTAGTGGAATAAAGAGGCGAGTTCTCTCTAATGAAATCGCACTGTAAGCACTCACGGCTTGAACGTCTTTCACAATCAAGGATTGATCGTTGCGATAGCTCAAACCCAAGAAGCCAGGATAGAAAGATGGACTGAAGCGAGAGTTGAGAATCACAGCGCTGGTCTGCTCTGGAGTGGTTGGAGTTCCACCTGTGAATTTACCCCCTTGGGCAAACCCCGTTGTCAGAGCAAAATCGATATGGGCGCGTTCAGAAAGATCCTTCGAGTAAACCCCGCCCATTTCAAAATCATAAATGGTCGACTTTGTCTGTAAGCGAGTGAACGCACGATGTTCGTCCGTAAGAAGTCCAAACGGCGCCAAGAAACGACCGATGGTCCACACGCTGGTCTCATCAGGAATGAATTGCAGATATCCCTCGCGAGGACCGTTGGCTGCGACTGTTCCCATGTCATAAGCCAAAACAATTTGTGAACGAACTTTATCGCCGTCTTTTTCAATAGGAAGACTTGCCCCGGCTACCGCACTCATCAAGGCCATACCATTATTGGCCTCTGTCGCTCTGTTAGGATAAAGCCCGTTCATGCGAAGATCGATGTGCCAGTATTTCTTCTCACCGTCCCACACACCTTGACGAGCTCTCCAGCCGTAAAACTTCCCATTGGGATTTCGTAGACCCCCGCCGCCGGGGTTGTAATGACAAGACTGACAGTTATTAACACCAAGGCGAGCTGCATACTCGGGACGAGCCCAGGCTTGGTCGACAACTAATAATAAAATAAGCGATAAAAATATTCTGTTCATATAAGCCACTTTTCTATGACGCTCTTATAAATGAATTCTTTGTGACGCCCCATGACGCACATCATGTTTGTTACAAACTTTTTAGGATATCACCTCCCTACTGATTGAAATCGCGGGTAAGGAGCGACGTATGGGATTTAATAAAGTGTTGGGACTATTGGTGTTTTTAATTTCTTCTTACGGCCATGCCGGGGTGGGCGCTCCCCCTGCCGCAAATGCTTGTATTGGCTGCCATGGCCCCAGTGGCGTGAGTGCAAGTCCTTTGTGGCCCAATCTTGCCGGCCAAAAGGAAGGTTATCTTTCAAAACAACTTCAGGACTTTAAAAGCGGACAACGAAAGGACCCCTTGATGAGCCCCATCTCCCTGTCCCTTTCAGACCAAGATATTTCTGATCTAGCGAAGTACTTCTCAAGCCTCAAATAGTTCCGCTGTATTCGGGGTCTTCTTATTTGATGTGAAGAAGGCCCGACTGTCGAAGTCTTAGACACCGCCGTATAATTTACCAATCTATCCATTCGCCCCCTAAAGTAATCCACGAATATGATAGAAATACTCGCATGAAGAAGATGACGAGCCTCCTTACCTCATTGTTGATTTTTGCGTGCCCCCTTTTATCGTTCGCCGACAGCGATGAGGACTCGTTTTCTCGAGGTCTTATTATCGCCGTTGACACCCGAGACCACCAAGCCTGTGAATCCACTAGAACTCGAGTGGCTGGACTGACCTCAGCGAATATCTCAAATATCTGCGCTCAAGACGGGCGGAATCCCATCAGTGTTGTCGTCATCACCAAGTCCATTTCTGAATTTGATTACCTTGCGGATGTTGTTTCCGAGGACCCCAAGCGCCCTGTATTGGCCTCCATCAATCATCCCACTTTGGGCGTGATGTTTTTTCTTCCTCGGTCTGAACAAAACAACCAATATTTCAAACTCCTCAGCCAGAAAGAAAAAACAAATATTACAATTTTTCGTCAATCCGATTTTGGCGGCATGCATGTGCGAGGAGATCGAGTTCTCACCATCTCTTTTATGTTGAGGGCGACTCCCCATCAGAATGAAGTTAAGGACGAAAAAATTGTCTCCTCCGTTGGGCGACGTCTCGTGTTCAATAAAGGCGAGCTTGAATCTCTCAGTCGCTCTCAAGCCAAAAGCATTATCAACGCAGCAGTCGGAATTGTAGACACCGTTAATGGTGCCCTTGAAAAAGGCGCCCAAGAAAGCACCTCCGTTGAGATTTTTCGTCCAAAGTGTGATCCCGAAACCATCTGTGCCGAAAGCAAGGGCCTCACGCTGGGCGTAAGCTTTATCTTTCGTTTTTAATTGGCCCCGCCATCAGTTGTAAGCGGGGTCCTTTCGATAGCTTGCAAAAGGATCGTAGTCGCCAATCGCCAAGCGCTGCTTCTTTCTGTATTTTTCCCATCGCTCAGCCATTGCAAATGGATCATGACTAATGCCACCCGAAAGCAGATGGTCCTTGAGGCTGTTGGGAATGGGTTTTTCAGCAGTGGCTCTCTTAATCACCAGCACGGGTTTGGCAAATTCTTTTTGCTTAGCGAAGTTTAAGGATGCAGCTCCTTGAAGAAATTCGAACTTAACCTGAAAATAGACTGGCTCTTCTTGGGTACTCCACTTAGACATTGGAAACTCTTCCCGCAAGGCTCCTCGTAACGCCCGAACCACATGCACTTTTAAAATAGGATCCTCCGCAGATGCCTTGAGTGTTTTCTCTAAAAAAACCCCCTTGCCGCTAACTGCAAACTGTAAATAGACGCTTCCAAAATGATTGTACTGCGCCAAAAGAGAATCAAAGACAAGGCCGCTATCGATCCTCTCAAAGACTTGGCGATGAAACTCCCAGTTGTCATTGGCAGCAAAAACATTATCGGCATCCATAAGGTAGTTCTCAGAGTTCTTAAACTCATCCGGGCTTGTCCCACCCAAAGACTCTGAAGACTCGCCCGATGCCTCACCAAAATCATATCTCTGAAAAAGGCGGCCCACTTGCACCTTATTACTTCTTGAGCTTGCCCCTCTTCGGCCCGGGCGAGCCCCCCCTTTGGGAGAAGCCGCAACTTTCTGAGTCTCTCGTTCTTCGATATGGAATTCTAATGGAGGCTTCGCGAAATCAGCCTCAGACAAAGGAGCTACACCCTTCCAAAAGATAACAACATGAAGCAGTGTAGATACTGCGAGCCATGATCCAATTCGCATAGGCCGGGACGCTATCAAAATTCCCCATGTGAATATAGTGCATGCCATGACCCCCGGCGGCAAATTTCGTTGACAGCATCCTGGAGTCGAGCGCATATGTAGGACCCATCAGGAGACCTAACATGAAGAAATTATTAGTTTTTGTCTTGTTGGCCGCAAGCCCCGCCTTCGCCGGTCGTATCGATGAAATCGTAATCATGACCACCGAAAGTGTAGAAGACACATTGAATCTTCTTAACGGGGATCAGACCTACGAAATCACCTCCCAAGATTTTACCGCCGCAGCCCCCGGAAATGAGCTGGCCGTCGAAACTCAACTGGTCGTTAGGAACATGCACACCGGACGCAACCAAGAGTGGACATGTGTCACTCAATTCGTTAAAACTCCAAAGTTCTTTGAAGTATCTGAAACAGTTTGTAAATAAAAAGGAGATTCCATGGCTATCGAACAAACTTTCTCAATCATTAAGCCCAACGCAATGAAAAAAAATGCGATCGGCGACATCATCAGCATGTTTGAAGCAAACGGCTTGAAAATTGCTGCTGCAAAAATCACTGTTCTTTCTAAATCAAAAGCAGAAGAGTTCTATGCAGAACACAAAGAGCGCCCTTTCTTCGGCGAACTTGTTTCTTTCATGACTTCTGGACCTGTTTGTTTGATGTGTCTTCAAGGTGAAAACGCAGTTTTGAAAAACCGCGAAATCATGGGTGCTACTGATCCTAAAAAAGCTAATGCAGGAACAGTTCGCGCTAAATTCGGTGACAACGTTGGTGAAAACGCTGTTCACGGTTCTGACAGTGCAGCTTCTGCAGCTCGCGAACTTGCTTTGTTCTTTGAAAAACAAGAAATCTGCAACGTTTAATCATTTCGTTTGAGAGACTCTAATGTCTGCAAAAACAAACAAGGGGGGAGCACAAGCTCCCCTTCTTGGTTCTAAGATCAAATTGCACATAGAAAAACTGGCCATTGGCGGTGCTGGAGTCGCTCGACACGAGGGCGTGGTCGTCTTCGTTCCTCAAGCAGCGCCTAATGAAGAAGTCCTTGTCGAAGTCAGCCTCGTAAAGAAAAACTATATGGAGGCGACACTGCTGGAGGTCTTAAAGCCCAGTCCGGCTCGTCGGGAACCGCCTTGCCCTGTGGCCTCTGTGTGTGGTGGTTGTAACTGGCAACACATCACAGAGATCGAACAGCGAAAGCAAAAAGAACAGTTGGTTCTTGAGACTCTGAAGAAATTCAATCCAACACTGCAATTTGAATATCTGCCTCTGAAAGAAAGCCCTCGCTCTTTCAGATACCGCAATCGAATTCAACCTAAATTCAAAAACAACCATTTTGGATTCTTCGCCAGAAACTCTCACGACATTGTGGAGATCACCGACTGCCTCATCACGGAAGAAGCCTTGACCACGAAGTTTTCCGAAGTGAAAATCTGGGCTCAGGGCAAAAATTCGAAAGACCTTCAGCGTCTTGAAATGTATATCTCTGAAGAGGGTTCCGTTCGTTATGGATTGATCACAGATGAAGACGATGGAATTGGTTTTTCGCAGGTCAATCGTTTCCAAAATGAAGACCTTGTTCAAACCGCCCTTACCTGGGCCGGCGAAGACGACTACCCGCATGTTTTGGATCTGTATGCCGGGGCCGGAAACTTCACCTTTCCCTTTGCCCATAAATTTAAAAATGCTGAAATCACAGGCGTCGAGCTCAATCCTAAGTTAGTCGAAAAAGCCAAATCCAAAATCAAAGAAAAGCGCATGAAGTACTTTCTTTCGGATGTTGAGTCTTACATGCGTCGAGCTGTGATCGGACCAGAAGATCTTGTGGTTTTAGATCCCCCCCGGGCCGGAGCCAGCGAGTATATCATGCGCGCGCTTGCCGCCGCTCGCCCCAAAAGGATCATTTACATCAGCTGCCATCCCGTGTCTCTGGCTCGGGATCTTAACTGGATCTTTGCGTGGTCACAGAAACTAGGCACTCCCATGAAGCTTGCACGGGTTCAAGCCTTTGAGATGTTTCCTCAGACCGACCATGTTGAGACTATTGCAGAGCTCAGGGTTGACTCTTAGTCCTCTAATGATACCTTTTTAACATGCGTAAATGGATTCTCGCTCTCTGCTCGCTTGCCATGCTGGGTTGCGCCAGTTGGGGGCAGCAGGATAAGAAAAAGGCTGACCTCTACCTTCGATTGGGCACAACCCAACTCGAAAGTGGCAATTATCCCTATGCCCTTCGCGACCTCCTAAAGGCCGAAGAGCTGGACGCCTCAAATCCCGTCACCCAGAACAACCTCGGCTTGGTCTATTTTTTTCGCGAGCGCTATGATTTGGCCGAAAAACATCTGCGCAAGGCCTTGAGTCTGGATTCTAAATATTCCGAAGCCCGCAATAATCTTTCTCGTGTTCTGATCGAAGAAGGAAAGTTCTCTGCGGCGGAAAAAGAATTGCAAGTGGTTCTGGATGATCTCACCTACGCCAGCCCCGAAAAAGCCTATATCAATTTGGGCTTAGCGAAGTTCAATCAAAAGGACTACGCCTCGGCACGCACGGCCTTCATGAAGGTTCTCAATACGATTCCCGATGACTGCGTGGCCAGCACATACTTCGGCCGCACCTTCTTTGAAACGGAAGACTATGCAAAAGCGACGGAAGCATTAGACCGTGCCATTGGATTCTGTCAAAAAAACTTGTACGATGAACCCCACTACTACAGTGCCTTGGCCTACTATCGATTGGGCGACAAATCAAAATCGGTCGCTCGATTTGAAGAGTTGATAAAGTACTATCCAACAGGAAAGTATCGAGACAAAGCCAAGGGGATGCTCAGCTTGATTCGAAAGGGACATTGATGAAAAAGACTGGTGAAATTTTAAAGAAAGCTCGGGAAGAAAAGGGCCTCTCTCTTCATGAAATTGGTCTTTCTTTAAAAATTAACAGTAAAGTTTTAAAAGCTATCGAAGAGGGTGACGACGCTCATCTTCCGGCTAAAACTTTCTTGCGAGGCTTTGTCCAAAGTTACGCCAATTTCCTTCATCTTGATTCCGAAAAAGTTCTTGCTGTGTTTTATGAAGAAATGGGTTCGACAAAGCCAAAACCTTACATCCGCGTTGAAGAGGAAGCTCAGCCTCAAGCTGCGGCGGAGCAAGCCCAGAGCGCCACAGAAAGCACACCCGCCCCTTCTGAGCCTGCGACAGTCACTCCCATTCGCAACATCCCTCCCAGCTCTGGCAAATCAGATGGGCTTCAGTCTCTTCAAGAAAATAAAACAAATAAAACGATTGCTATCGCTATTGTCGGGGTTGTCCTGGTCGGCCTTATCATCTTCACCAAGAAAATGATCGACAAGTATTCCAAAGAAGCGGAAGTCCCCAGTAGCGAAGTGGCTCAAACCATCGAGGGCGTGACTCCTGTTGCAACAGAAACTTCTCCCCTCACTGAGGTGGAAACCGGCGCCGAAACAGCCGTGACACCGGGACCGTTAAGCACGCTGGCACCGACTCCGACACCGGCCCCTGTCTCGTTGCCATCACCGACTCCGTCAGCAACGCCCGCAGCGTCGCCAAAGGCGACACCAACACCTACCGCATCACCCATGGCCTCGCCTGCGGCAACGCCCTCCCCCTCAGCAACCCCAGCCGCGACGGCGGCTGCAAGTCCAACTCCAACTCCGACGCCAAAACCTGCCGAAGCAAGCAAACCCGTCGAGTTGATTGTGGAGGCTTTAGACACTGTCGAAATCGAGTATTCAGCTCCGAACGGAAAGCCACAGAAAATTAAACTTTCTGCGGAACAAGTTCATACCTTCAAAAGTAAGAGCGGCCTTAAAATTAATTTCTCGAATGGGGGCGCGGTCAATCTTATCCTCAATGGAAAAGAAATCGGTATTCCCGGAGACCTTGGTAAACCCATTAAGCTGAGTTACTAAACTTGAAAGATCTAAAACGCCTTTGGGGACTTAGCCTTCTCGTAAAACTTGTACTTGCGGCGCTCATTCCCCTGAGTGCCGATGAAGCCTATTACTGGGTTTGGTCACAGCGGCCTCAG
>JANJTG010000100.1 GCA_024711265.1 Bdellovibrio sp.
AGCAAGCATCCCTATTTATTGTCTGGTGTATGTTTTTGTATGAAGTGCGGTGACCATATGCCAGGAAAGTCTGCTACTGGTAGAAACGGCAAGGTTCCTTATTATGAACACTCATGGGCCACAAAAAGAAACTCGACTTTAACCAAAAAAACTTTTCAGTGTGAACCAGCACGAGTTCAGGCAAAGAAGGCTGAGGCCTTAGTGTGGGGTGAATTTTGTAAATTTATCGAAAGCCAAAATTTTTTAATAGAACTTCAAAATAAAGTGAAAGCCATTCATAAAAATAACAACGAAGAGTCAGAACGTGGAAAATTAAAGGCCAAACTTTATGGTGTGACTTCGCAATTAGATGCATTAGCTGAAAGATTATCAATGCTGCCTAAAACAGTTTCTGCGACACCGATCTTCAAACAAATGGAAAAGCTGGAGTTGGTTAAAAAAGAATTGGAGGAAGGTCTTTTAAAGATAAAAGATTTGAATATTGATGAACGGCTTGTGCCTATTGAGACTTTTGAAAAGTTTGCGGTGTTTGCAGGCCACACGATTAAAAATAATCCCGACTTCAATATACGGCGCAACCTTTTGCAGAAATTCATCCACAGGGTCGAAATTGGCGTGGATTCGATTAAAATTTATTGGAACTTGGACAAAGATTTTTACGAACAGGAGCTTAAAATAAAAAACACCGAAAAAAATCGGGGTTTTATAAAAACTGCGAATTTTGGTTCGCATAGCTTGACAATTGGTGCGCGAGGGGGGACTTGAACCCCCACAGGATTGCTCCCACAGGCTTCTGAGACCTGCGTGTCTACCAATTCCACCACCCGCGCTTGGGTCTGGAAAATAATGATTTCATCGTTGATTTGAAAATTCAAGAACAAAGAGGTTGTGCCAAGATGCAGGCGTCAAGAAAGCTAGGGGGCGCAAAGATGATAACCAAAGAGTCCAGACACTTTGTAACGGTTGGTGTCGTCGATAAAGTTTTTCTTCGACGCTTTGAGACTGACGCCTTCTTTTAAGTGAGAAATAAAATCTTTGGCTTCATAGGCGACGCCGGTTAAGTAGACCAGCCCTGGGGTTTTTGTTTCAAAGCTTCCCCGTAAAGAGCAGCCCAAGAACGCAGCCATGACATTATGGCGACTCCAGGAGTTCATTTCCTGACCATAGATTTTTAAACTGATCTTATAACGATCGACGGTGTCTCTAAAAACAATATAGTTGTATTTCGCGGTCTGAAGGTCTGTAAAGCGTCTAAGAATTTGTTCGTTGTTCAGTTGGGAGTTGAGATCTTGAATCAAGAGGCGGTCCTCAATTCCCTGCAACCATCCGGTGAGCCCCGAGGGACCGCTGCTGCCCATAGCGGCAAGAGCACTTAAGAGTAATGTGGGATTGTTTGAATGAAACTCATTGAAATAAGACTTTTCCAAAAGCAACTCGCCTTGTGGGGCGGTGTTGGAAAGATCGGCCAGAAGTGCGTAGGAGTAGCGCAGACTGGTCTCGATGAGATCGACCTGCAACTTTTCGAAGGTTTTTACGACGACACGGTCTCCCGCAAAACAAGCGTTGCCGTCGACATGGCGCAACTCACCTTTTAGGCGAATTTTATAGCAAGAAGGCTCTAAGGTTTTCCACCAAAGACGATTCAGGGGATTGTTCTGGTTTTCAGAGTTGTTAGAAAAGGCGAAGGGTTTTCTGATGGATTTAATTTGCGATGACCCCAAACATCTTTGTTCAAGTTCTCGCGAGCTGCGCAGAAGATCCAAAAGACTAAAGAGGATGGCTTTCTGTTGTTTGACCAGAGCTTCGTGATTTAAATCGGCCGCTTTCAGATAAGAGTACATGGCGAGGGCTTTTTGATGGAACGTCGGATCCTCGCAACGTTGAAGGGACTTCATTCGTTCGCCCAGAATAAGATTGAGTCGATCGATCAAGGCACTGTTTTGAAGGCGCAGAGTCTGCCCATAGGAAGTTCCTTGGGCCTGTCCGACCCAAGGAGTTAGTACTATCAAAAGCAGAATCAGAGCCTTCCTCATTCGTCTTATCTTTCTGAGTTGGCAGCGGCTGCGGCGGTAACTGCTCCCGCGCCCACAACAGCGGCGCCCACAACAGCAGCTCCGGCCGCATCATTACGGCGAGAGATTTCTGCTTGTCGACGTTGCTCTTCACTTAAATCCGCGCGCGTGTTCGCTGTGGCCACTTCACGTTGAGCTTGATCAGACAGTTTAAGCAATAGAGTTTCATCGCCGATCTTCACAGGAAGAATAGCGCTGATCGCATGAGGATTTAACTCAATCGAACCTGCGGCTGAGTTGATTACACCATGGATGTCTTGGGATTTGATTTCCATAACGAGGGGGCTTTTGCAGGTATTGTTGGCGGAGATGTCTACTCGCAGAATCACCAAAGTTTCCGCAGTTTTTTCCAAAGTAATATAACCACCGCACTTAAGAGTTTCTGCTGCTAACACCATGCTGGCAGCTTTTGCTTGAAAGGACATTGTAAGGGCCAAGGCGGCACCCGCTAAATTTCTTAGTTTCATAAATCTCTCCTTTTTTTTCGACAAAGGGGAGGATGCAGCGGGTGTGCCAGAACAAGACACTTTATAAGGTGCCGTTATATTCGTTTTGAATAGGAAAAAAGCCTATATGAGAACGCTGTTACTCAGATAGGCTTGCTTAGGCTTTAAGCAATGGGTGACATTTTTGGGCGAACCCCTAGGGAGTTGAGAGCGCTCCTAGAATACACAAGCCGAGATGAGGTTGTATTTTTTGAAGCCCTCCAAGGAACATCTAAAGGATTCAGAGATCTTAAGGACATTCTTTTCCAGGGAAATGGTTTTCTTATATCTTACGGCACCACCCCAGTCGCCGCAAGCATCGCCACCAACACGATTTGGATTGGTGGAAACTAAAAGGGTGTTGTTATCTTCGAGTGTTGCATCAGAAGATATATGGGCGATGGGGGTGAAATAGAGTCCCGTTTCTTCAAGGGATACGCTCACGCCGTAGTCATCTTCATTGACGACAACTCTACATACACCAGTGGATTCTTTCTCAATATTACTGACAATACGACCAGTGGCTCCATGGAGCGATTTGAGTTGCTGAATTAAACTATCAGCGCTGTTCGCTGATGCCTTTGATCCTAGAGCCGAAGTTATGAAAAGTACCGTCAATACCAGCTAAGGCTAATATTCGTATTCGCTGCCGAACAAAACGCCGAAAGAAGACGACTCCACGGCAGAGCTTTCCTTCCCATAATAGAGGCCGATGGCCGAGCGCAGCTTGCCACTCATCCACGAGTACCCCACGGATGTATTCAGGTTCTGGTTGAGCGAGCTGACATCATTGCCGAAGCGATGCGAGAGGCCGCAGAGCAGTTGATGTCCGTCACGGTCTCCGAATCGGTAACCAAATGTCTGAATGAACTCATAGCTGTTCAGTGATTCAGACTGCTCGGTAAAAATGGAATCGGTCAGAAGCTCATGAGGTCCAATCTTAAAGCTGTGCCCCAAAGCCAGACGACCTTCCTCGTGCGAGATACTGGCGCGGGAATCTTCTTCGGTGACTGTGATGTCGTTGGGGCCCGGGGAACCATAAGTGAATATCTTAGCCTTACCCTCGTTCTGTTCGTAAAGGCGCCAACCACGGGTGTTGAAGTTAATGCCGAAGGTGTAGTGATCAAAACGAAAATGTGAAGAAACGCCCAGGGCCAGATTCAGATTTTTAAACTGTGATTCCACCTTGGCTAGGGAAGCGGGAGGTGTGGTGGTCATGGGTTCCGAGAAACCGAACAGTTTGACTTCGGAATAGCGGACCAGGACTTGAAGAGCGAAGGGGATCGACTTGAAGGCCATCGAATAGCCGGAAACCAGGCGATTGATGTTGGAGTTGGCATCGAACTGGTTTTGTGCGGAAGAAGAACGCCATGAGAACTCTCCCTGCAGGGTGTTGGCCATAAAGAACTCGTGCACCAGGCTTTCGCCGACGAGGATATTGCTGAGATAGGTGGGGGACAGATTCATGGAAGACGAAAAGGTGTTCCCTCTTTCTTTCGAGTTGATGGAGCCAATGGAGTTTCCATTCACACTGAAAGCATTGTCAGTTCTTTGTTGTAGTAAGCTTGGGTTGTAATAGGAAGCGGCCTTGGATTCGGAAAGAGCCACACCTGAGTTCGCCATCAGGCCTTCATAAAGTCCAATAGGCAAACTTTGCGCTAAGGCGATCGAAGGCAGTAGAAACGAAATAATGATTAAGAAGATGGCTGACATTAGGTAAGCCTTTTGGTGCGGGTGGAGGGACTTGAACCCCCACGGACGTGAATCCAAGAGATTTTGAGTCTCTCGTGGCTACCATTACACCACACCCGCGTAGGGATCTTTTGTAAAGAAAAGGGGGCAAATACTCAAGTCCTTTTTAAAAAAAGGAGGTCCTTTTCGGGTGAAAACGCACCGTTTCATAAGGAATGCATGCTTAATAAGCAGAAGCCCTCAGCCGGAGGAGCCAAGGGCTTGGGAATGAGACTTCTTAACAATAAAGACTATTTTTTAGGTTGGGCGATAAAGGCCTCGTCCAAAGTTTTCCAGAGTGCCTTGGTTCGCGGAACGGCGTCTTGTTTATAGTACCACCAGAAATATCCTCCCACAAAACGAGGGTGTGAGATATTCATGCGATAGTAACGGTTCACCATGTCGGCTTTTTTTGCCAGCTTGGTTGTGCCAATTTCGCCAAAGCCAATTTTTGAATTTGGAAACATCTGCCCCAACTTATTGAAAACATCTTCCCACTGAGTTTGAGAGGGGCGATAGCCGTTGCAGTCATCTTCATAATAACTGATAAAAACGTAATCCAGATTTTGCTTCATTTCGGTTGGAATGTTCGCAGAGGACCACGTGAACATTTCATTGGCTTTTCTCTCCCAGCAGTTGGGGTTGTAGTACAACGTCAGGGCCGTTTTATAGTTACGAGCCTTCACTTTGCTGTAAGCAGAATACATTTTTGCCACGGTTTCAGAAGTGGTTCCCAGCCACTCGCCGTTGATTTCGTTTCCAATCTCCCAGATATTCACTTTGGGGCCGAGAGTATTTAGATACTCGTCGACGCGTTTAGAGAATGTGGCTTGAGTGTATTGTTTCATGTAAAACGAATCCAGAATTTCACCCATGATAAAGCTGTAGGGTCCGATCTTGTTCACGGCATTGACATAGTCCGTAGCCGGAACGAATTCATCAAACACAATACGAGTTGTCGGTTTGACGCTATGATAAGCCAGAGCTTCGGCTGTGTATTTGATTCCCGCAACGCTGTCGATGGTGACTCCGGAAATTGTTTCTGCAACGGACTGAAGGGAGAAGGCGAAAATTAATGCGCTAACTAAAAGTTTATTCATAAGGCTCCTTCCTTTGAGACCTAGTGGTTGTTTGTTCAACCACTTCTTCGGTCAAAGGAAGGTGAGGCATGAGCGCCTCAGAAATATTTGGCCCTAACTAAACTCTGGTTTTATATTTTCCGTAAAAACTCCGCACATTTTTTTAAACATTATAGTGAATTTTTCTTTTTCTGAATCCATTCCAGATGGGCACGAACGTCGGTAAACAAAGCGACCCCGTGACAAGTGCGAGTGTTCTTTTCATCTCGCGTTTTGTGATCCACACCCATTGACGTGATCCCCACCAAAGTGAGACCGCGCTCGGAGTGAACGTACAAGGGACCTCCAGAGTCGCCCGTGCAGACGCCATTTTCAGGTTGCTCTAAAATCAGTGTATTTTTGGCGGTCACAATACTGTCATTTAAGGCCAGACGGAAATCAGTCAAGAGGCGTGAGGCCGACGCAGTTGTAAAACGCAAGGTTCCCGAATCACCGCTTTTCTCTGTCGTCGTTCCATATCCCGTCATCACAAGATTGTCTGAAGGGGTTGTTGTAAAGTCTGTCGAAGGAAGCTCGCGGATTTTGTATCCTGCGGGGATGTCTCCTTTAAACTTCATAATGGCTAAATCATGAGAGGCGTTATCCCAGGACTTCACCCAATAGGAATAGTCAGGATGAATGGCCTCCTCGGTGACCACACGCAGAGTTCTTTTCGGGGCTTGCGTAAGGCAGGTGGAGTTGTTCGTGAAAGCAATGGCCGTCTTTTTTCCAAAGGGCGAAGTGCAATGGGCGGCCGTCAAGACCTTGTCCGTATCAATAAGAGTTCCGGTGCAGATGCTCACTTCGTCTTTGTAGTCGATATGAACGACCATCACCGTGCTGGCACTCAGATCGTTGTCGGAGCTCAAGATGTCTCCGCCGACAATTCCAAAGGATTTGCCAGTTATTTCGCAATTTGCGGGTTCGGCCTTCAATTCATCGCTGGCTTTGGGGCCCGGAGAACAAGCGGCTAACGCCAAAAGAGCGAAGATAAGAGCACAGGCTCGTTGCCGCAGGAATGAGGATAACAACATGGAGTCTCCTTATATATAAGGAGTATTTTTACCAAATCCTTCCATACTCAGGGGCGAAATGGCTCTGCTTTGCAAGAATTTCAGAAACCGTCTTGTAAGTTGTCACAATTGTGTTCACGGCTGGGAAGAGGGGATGACGAGGGGTATTGAGAGATACTTTAGATATCAATAACTTAGACGCCAAGGCCGAAAATCGTCCCTGTTGGCATCAGGCTTGCTCTACGCCTCCAGTGACTAAAAAGGTTTTTGAAACCAGAACCACGAGGAGACTTTATGAAAAAGTATTTCTATATCCTTGCGGCTTTGAGCATAGCGCCCACTTATTCGCTTGCCCAGAGTCTAGAAGGTGATGTTGATGCGGAGCTTGATCAAATGTATTCAAGCCCTCAAGCAGCATCAGTTGCCGCCCCAGTTCCCGCAGCTGGAATCGCAAACACTGCGCCTGTAAGTGGCCAGCCTATTTATATCTTAAATCAGGCGACTCCCACTTCAACAGCTCAGTTGCAACAATCTCAGATCCAAAAGCAGCCGACAACTGTGATCGAGGCTTCGCCTTTGTCAGAATCTCGCGCGGAACAAATCCGTCGTGCTCGTCAGGATGCTGAGTTGCAAACAGAACAAAGAATCGTTGAAAAGCTTGAGCAATCTCGTATGGAAGATGAGAAGAAAAGAGCGGGAGTTCTGTTTGGTGATAAATTCAACCAATTAGACAACGGTCAACAGCAACAACAAGCTGTGCAACAGCCTGTTTATGCGCAACCTGTTCAAGTTCAACAGGTCGTTGAGCCAAAAGAAAATACCAGAGACATCGTTCGCGAGGAAATCGCCGCAGCGATGAAGGTGGAAGAAGAAACTCCTCTGGCTCCTTTAGAAACTAAGTACGTGGCTGGTATTTTGGGAATCGGTGATTACCCAGATACTCGTCAAGTAAAAGGAAACTATGCTTTGGGTGTTGGTTTCGGTACTAAGTATGACAACTTCGTGATTGAAGGATCTTTCTTGTACTCAAACTACACAGTTCAAGGGCAAGGTTACTACACTGGCACTTCAAACTATGGTTACGGCTATGGTTATGGTTACGGTTACGGCTATGGTGCGGGTGGTGTTTATGTTCCTGACAGCATCGACGTACAACAATACTCTGGTTCTTTGGCAGCCAAAGTTCAGTTGTTCAGCGGTATTATTAAACCCGT